>JAOZPU010000007.1:1470-17561 GCA_029932585.1 Spirochaetia bacterium
GTTTCTATTCCTGTTACATATTGGTGAACGTCATTATCATAAGTGTATTCTTTTCTATAGCCTAAGGGATCTTCTACAGAAATAAGGTTTCCATACTCATTGTCATATTCAAATGTATATTCAGAGTAGTCATATTCGTTGTAATAATTTTTTAAACTATTAAGATTACCATTACCATCATAGGCCCCTTCTCTTTTTCTAATTATTTCATTAGAAAAATCTCTTGCTGTCAGCCTGGTTGGAAGGCTCATTAAATACTGAGTGTCATAATTATCAGAATATTCTACACTAAGAGAAATATCATCATATGGATCAGAATATATTCCTCTGTCTTCCATTCCGCTTAGGTTTCCGAAAGTATCATAATAATACTGTTTTTCTGTTTCAATTATACCTGAACCTGTTGGGTCATAAGTTCTGGTTTGTTCAACAGAAAGGTAGTGGTATTGGCTGCTCTGTTCCAAATTACGAAAGCTGTATATATTCTCTTTTTCTGCAAATATTTTCCCATCCTCATCTTCTATTTTACTTGAAAGGACAAGACCCTTTGTGTAGTAGTCATTATTGCTGTACCTTGTTGTTGTTACAGAACCATCTCCTTTAGTTACAGTTACTTCACTAAAGCCGTAGAACTTCCGCTCTCCCCTGTCATAGTAACCGTTGCTGTAGTCAAAAGTTTCAGTATAGCTGTGTTCTCCTGTCATAGAAGGGTCTTTTTCATAGCCGTCATTTTTTGTTACCTGTGTAAGTACGTACCGGCTTTGAGGCATAGCAGAAGTGTTGCCCCGTCGGCCGTATTCCAGTGCTATGCTTCCACCTGTGGGAAGAGTAATTTTATTAAGTAATCCTACCTGTCCCATATTGTTAATAAGAGTTTTTACCGGATCATTTCCTGTTTTTTTAAGTAGATGATCAGGAAGACCGTCACCGTTTATATCCTGCATAGAGAGGCTTGTTGTACTAACTGCATAAAATCCGTTTATCCCTGGAATAAGTACAAATCCAAAACGTGCAATACCTGCATCAATACCCCACATCATAGATACACTGGCACCAAGACTAAGAGATATACCTCCGGAATAGCTAATGGTATCATCAACTGTTAGAGGATTAACTATAGATACAAAAGGACTGCTGTCTCCAGTATTTAAAAAAGAGGGTCTTGCAATACTGTTTAAATCTAAAAATGGTATATCAATACTATTAAGGGCAGAGGCATTTGCATCCATTAAAAACCCAAGGAGCCCGGCTGTATCTGTAAAAGTTGTCTCCCAGTCTGGCTTATAAATATTAACCTCTTCTGTAGAAAAAGTATCACCAAGATTAAAACGTACTCTAAAAAAGTTCTCTAAAGGTTTTTTAACTACCTGATCAGGAAGTCCGTCTCCGTTTATATCCATAAGCTTTGAAAGAGTTCTGTTTGAGGAGGCATTAAACCCCATACTTAAAGATGCACTTTTTACTATCCCTGCGGGAAAACTTATAGAGAGAGAAGCTCCGGTACCAAGGCTTCCTGTATTGCTAAAACTAAGTCCAAGAGCACTGTTCCCTAGATCACCTGTATTTTCAGCCATATTGTACAGGGGAATATTTATTCCATTTGAAAAAGATACTTCCGGCCCGAAACCAGTATCACCACTGTTTACTGCAACAAGATAATTCCCTGACCCATCACGGTTAACACGATCAGGAAGACCGTCTCCTGTAATATCAATAAACTCTTCAGTTCTGGTTGAAGAACCTACTGTTCCATTCAAACCGTTTAAACCACTAAAACTAACATCAGGTGCACTGATAGTGGTGTCTTTTGCTTTTCCATTGGGATCATAACTTTGTACAATTGATCCAAGCCCACCGCCTTTAGCAGCTCCAAAACCATAACTTACATTTTTACTGTAAGACAAGTGAGCTGTATTACTTGTAGTGTAGGTTGCAGAACTTCCAAAACCTGCGCCTGTTCCATGTACTGCTGTAAAAGAAGAAGCTCCACCCTTATCTGCTGTATAGGAGATCATATCCGGATATCTGTCTCCGTTTATGTCCATAAGTCCCTGGATCTGCCAGGAAACTCCTGAGTTTTTACTAAAAGAAAACCCAATACCAGAGTTATTACTAAAAGGTATACTTACCCCTCCGTTTATATCTGTAGATTCAGACTTTCCGGCACTTACACTTCCTATTCTTCCCCCTGATACAGGAGAACTTCCCCTGGGAATATTGTAGTAGGTATCTCCACCCTTCCTGTCTGCATGCATAAAAGAACCATTTATAACCGGTGCAAAGTAATAGGTAGTATTGGAAGGGTTACCACCAGCATCAAAACTTGACTCGGTGTAGGAACTCAATCCGCCAATCATACTTTCAGTATCCAAAGTAATTAAAGTCTCAGAATCTTTTCCTATCTTCACAACCTGAGGATCCTCATCTTCATCAATATTCTGTACCATGGTTTGAAAATATTTTGGTAAGGAAACTTCATCTTCTCCATTAGAAGGAGGATTCCTATGGATTAATTCTTTATCAAAATTATAATATCCAGACCAGTATCCATAGTACCATCCTCCAACTCCTCCATTAAACATCTCAAAACTCGCCGGCACATGGGTCTCATCAGTTTCATCTGCCAGTTTTGTACCAAGAGTATTCTCTTTGTTAAAGATATTATCAGGATATAGAATAAGATTTTCAGCTTGAAAATCATTTTGTGCACTGTAATTGTGGATATATTTTTTAAGGACAACACTCCTACCTGTGGAATCAAAAGAGGAAATATAAACTACTCCGGGATTATTATGAACAAAAGTACTTTCTCCATAAGGAAGGGGATTATCAACAACCTCTGCAAGCTGCTCATTATTATAATAAACAGGCAGAACTGCATCTGAAAAATACTGCAGATGCCTCCCCAATTCTGTATAAACTCTCCACTCTAATCCATTAAAAACAGATTCTATTTCTTCTTTATCTGTTTCAGTCAACTCTTCTTTCAGAGTATAGTTACCGGATATCTCATTATAATTGTAATAGGGGAATTCAAGATAATCCCTGATATATTTTTTACACTCCAGTTCCAAAAGCTCTTTTTCACTTTCTGAAATATTTTTATTAAGTGCATAATATATGTTTTCATCAATATCAGTAATTTCGAAAAACATATTTTCTATTTCAGATTTGCCAGCAAAATAATTATTATACTCATTAGAACTTATGGCAATAATACCAGTGCTGGTACCAGATAAAAATGGTTTATCAAGAACAGAATCACCATCATCACTTAAAGAATCAATTATTAAAATAAAACGTGTTTTCTGATCTACACTTAAATCTGATACAAGTTCATAATGTTCAACTTCAGCTATGGAAGGAGATGCAATATATATTTCCTGTAAAAATATTTTTTCACTTTCAGATACTTCACTAAATAAACTACTATAATCAGCAGGACTCAAAACAGAGTAATCGGGGTATGCAAAAACATAACTATTTGTTACTGCTTCCAGTACTTCATTGTCATACTTTTCTACAGGAACAGATTGCAGAACACTGGTTGGATTAGAGAGTAAATAATGGTGAGTACTGTCATCTCTTTCAAAAGCTACAGAAATACTATTTTCTGTTTTTTCAATTTCTGCATTATCTACAACAGTACTGCTGCTGTCTACTGTTGAAACAAGATTATAAGAATTATCGTAAGGAATAAGATGCAGATCTTCATCCAACATTGCTCCATCTGGACCTGTTATAGTATCCAGAAAAATATCTTTTGAGAAAAGTTGTTCCCCTGGATAAGAATTTTCAAACTCTGATAAAAGAACAGGAGAAATAGTTTTTTCAGGAGCATGTTTTGTAAAGTATAAAGTTTCTCCTTCATTCTCAGGGTGCACTCTTGTACCTGTAAAATCGGTATAATAAAAAAGAGACTCTCTTTCATTAAAAGTTAATACGGTTCCAAGAAGATCACTTACGGTAATATCTGCATCGCTGTTTACTCTAATAAAATCCATAAACTCAGGGCGATAAATGTAACCATCCAGCATTTTAGCCTTGCCCCCTGGAATTACTTCAACAGGGTTACCTTCTCCATCAGTTACTATTACAGCTTCACTGGCAGAATTAAGTAAGGTGGAAAAAATATCTTTTGGTATTCTAACAGGTATAAAATAACCATTTTCTATTACCTCCTCATGGGTCATACCCTCGCCCTGGAAAGTAATAATTCCAGCTGCCTTAATTTCTTCAAAATAATTGATATCCAGATACTTAATATCTACATTCCAATTAAAATCATCTCCTCTGTATTCATTACCGGCTGCTGAACCACTGTCTGTCCCTTCATCCATTAGAAAATATATTTCAGAACCATCATAAACAGTAAACTCAACAGTATTTTCTCCAAAGGTGCTTCCACTTAAAAGATCAATGGAATATATTTCATTCCCGTCATCAGGATATGTAACAGCCTTTACCCCATCTGTGGAAATATTTATGCTGTTAGCAATTTCTGCTTCCTGTTTAATTTCAACTCTTCCTCCCATAAAAGCTTTCCACTTTCGAAGAGGTTCCTGAATGCTGTAAACCCTTTTATATTCATCTTCATCTATATCTTCATTCTGAGTAACAGATGCACCTTCACTTCCATATGAAGAAGTAGTAAAACTACTACCAGTATTCTTTAAAAAAGTACTACTGTCAGACTTTACAAGATCTAAATATCCATCACCGTTAATATCAGAAAAAGATGTTTTTCCATTTGTCCAGTTCCGTTGAAGAGTTACTGCTGCTGTTGCTCCAAATAATCCTGCAGAAGCTCCAAGGCTGTATCCTAATTGGTTATTCTCATTTAGAGAATCTGACATAGTGCCTAAAAGTATTTCATTACCTGTATCAAAGCCATAGCCTGTATTTCTGAAGGCTTTTATCTGATTCCAGTCTTTCCATACTGCATCCGGAAGGCTGTCACCATCTATATCCAGAAGTGTTGAGCTTGTAATTGTATTGGAAAAGTTAACTCCACCGCTTACACCTATATCAAAAACCGTGCTCCAACCGAACTTCCAGTTTCTTAATTTATATAATTCGAATTTTAATCCTGCATACAAACTGGCTCCTACACCATAGGAACGAGTCTGGTTCAGTCCAGGAAAGACAGTATCTGATACACTGCCCCATACATTTACCGAAGTTCCAAAACCGTTAAAACCATCTGCATTCCCTTCATTGTCTTCATGTACAGAGAGTTTTTTATAGTCAAAACCATAGCTGTAAAATGCTGACCCATTTCCATCCAGTTCTGTAAACATGGTTAGTACTGTCTGCCCAAACTCATTTTGCTTATATTCAAAACTATAGGAACGAAATACTTCTTCGTTATAGGAAATATCAATACTATCCAGTCTTCTTACCAGCTTTGAAACAAAGGTTCCCCGGGCATCTATTCTTCTGTCTTGTCTTAAAGATGATGTATTAAAAACAACCTTGTAAGGATCTTGTTCACTGGGGCTTACATTACTATTTCCCGAATAATGGATCTCTTTTAAATAGGTGTATTTATTCACACTGTCGTAATCGTAGATGTAACTTACAAAGTTCCCATTAACATCTGTCTCTTTTGTTAAATACCATGTATAGGTTTTTGTATGGTTAGTTCTATCCGGTCCAATCCAGCCTTCATCTGTTCCAAAAGTCTTGACTCTTCCGTTTTTATCTGTGACTTCCCAGTAATCGACAGCTTCATCATTAAGATTTTCCTGCTTTCTTATTATTCTTTGAAAGGTATTTTCTACCCGGGGGCGATACCTCTTGGGAAAGCCTGAAGATCCGGCAATAAGAACAAGGTCTTCACCACCAAGAATATAAGTGTCGTTATCATTGTAGTCGGGAAGACCAAATTTTGTTTCCCTCGTAATATACGGAATAGAAATATCAAACCCCCGTCCCATCCAGCTATTTGAGCTTTCACTGTTGTAACTTAAAGCAAGGTTTGGATAAGCACTTCCACGTCCCGGGGGTAGGTTTAATGGAATTTGAAAAGATGCACTTCCGGTAGAGTCCGGTCTTAATCCCTTCAAACTCATTACTCCGGAAGACGGATTTGCAGCTTCCAGTTTTTTTATACTGTTGATGTCAAAGTTTACAGGCCCCGGGCTTTCGGGCATTTTAAGAGTCCCGTTTATCATATCTGTAAAATGATTAGTTAAACTTACTACAACACCTTTGTCTTTATCTATTTCCACTCGTGGAAGACGTTCCCATTTTTTACTTGCTTCATTGTAGAAATAGGTAAATAAATTGGACAGTGCTGTTTCTGATTTTAAAAGAGCCTTATCAAAGGGTATGGAAACTTTTATATTTTTTTCAAATTTCAAACCTGACGGTTCAAATCTATATGCTGCAGCGCCTGTTGTTGCATTTTTAAGTCTACTGGACAAATCATTTGGATTATTTAATTTAAGAATTCGTATTGTTACAGATTCATCCAAAGCATCAGAAGGAATATCCAGAACTATACCATCGTGTTTTAGAATAGTTCTAATACCTGGAATTATTTCCTGTAAAAATATATCCAAATCATCTGAGAAAAGGGGTAAAGAAATATTAAATAGAATTAGGATTATAACTGCTATTTTTTTCCAAATATTTTCCATAATAAAAATCCTCTAATTTTTTTTAAATGTCACAGACACAGGAACGTTCGGGAAAGTATCCAATGGGGATATAACCACTAAATATCCATCCTTACCATAGTTGTGATAAGGGGCATCAGTATCAGAAAATACTATTGTCTCACCTTCATTAAAGGTTAAAGAAAATTCTCCGGATACCAACGATATGTTAATAGTATTAATTTGATTTAAACCGGAATTAAGACTGGCTACTTCTGTCCATTCCTGCAAAACAGTAAAAAGATTTCCAGTTAACTCTCCAATTACAAATTCTTTTTTGGTATTTATCAGAACTACAAGCATGGTATCATCATAGGAGCAAAAAACTACTCCATACCCGGCATCACTGTTCCCGCTTATTTTAGAGAGAGTTACGTTTAAACCTGTAAAAGGACTCTGTATCTCATTATTTTCTGTCCATAATGAATATCCATATTCACTTATGTATTTACTATTGTTTGTATTAAAACTTATTACTCCTGTATCTGCATCCAAATCAAAAAGTAATGAGTTCTCCTCAATTACCGGATTATTAAGAAGATCTAAATCTTCAGGACTTTCCGTTGTAACAGGACAAGCTGTAATAGAAATGAAAAGTATTAGTAACCATAAATTTGCTATTATTTTGATAAACTTTTTTTTCATAATGATTTTCCTTAATCTAGGGTGTTATTATTGAATGAAGAAATATATTGTAATCAATAAGATTCCCACCACCTGCTGCAGGATCACTTATAAAGGTTGAGGTATTTGGTGATATTTGAAAATAGCAGGATCTCTCTTTATCCGTATTATTTGTTACAGACAGGGAATCACCACTTGTTATTGATATAACAGCATGTCCTTCAAGATAAAAATATAGGCCTTTTCCACCTGTCTGATCGTATGTAACTATGATGTTTGCCTGCTTTCGGGGAGGGACAATTACATAATACCAATCAACATCTTTTAGTTCTGAACCGGAATAAGATTTGTAGTAGTAAATATTAGCATCATACCTTAGATCCAGTTTAGAAGCTTGTCCTTTTGTGTTATTGCCCTCAAGGTCATCGTTGATAACCATACTTCCTATGCCGAGAACTGTATCCGAAGGTCCGAATAATTTTGCCCCTCTTATCTTTCCCAGTGTATAAAGGTACCTGTTCCCCCCGACAGCATTTGAATCAACAACACTAAGGGAGGTCCCGCGATAAAGCATTTCATAAACTAAAACAGCCTGATCCGGAGCTTTGTATAAAATATATTCATCTGCTCCGGGATCTTCATTCCAGCTAATTTTTATTTGTTCTTCAATTTCAAAAGAGACCACAGAAGGTACAGATATACAAGGGTCAGAACTAACCCGTAACATATTACCCAAAGGGCCCTCGGAACAGGAGGCCATAAAAAAAGATAAAACTATAAAAATAATTACATGGATCTTCATATCATTTTTCCATGGTTGCATGGCCGAGCAGGAAGGGATTTGCTACCATGTAAGCTTGCTTCCGACCAGGCCTTATTCAGTGGTTTACATCTGTATCTTAAGTAAAAAGATGGTTCTGCAGAAAAAAATGTTTGTTTATAAAATGCTGTATGCAGGCGAGTCTCCACTCCTAATGAAAGCCTTTTATCTGTAAATATATACTCGTATCCAATAGAAGTAGATAAAGAAAATATAGCACTTTTTTCGTCTGTCAGGCTTCCATAAAGCCTATCCTGGACCAGTATATCCAGTTGAATTTCCGGAGCTATTTGAAAAAATAGTTTATTTCTTTTGTGCCAAAGGGCAGATAAGGAAACTGGAAAACCAAATTTCATTGAATGAAAATAATAGCTCTCGTATCCCTCTTTATTCATTCCCAGTGAATAGTCAAATCCAAGACCATATCCTAATGCAAAAGTATAAATATCCCATTTAAAAAGAGAACTGACTGGGGTAAGACTGGTGTCAATATGTAAAGAGAACATACCTATTAGAGATTCGGACCAGGGATTAAAAGGGAACCAGTATCCTATTCCAGATTTTATATCTATAACACCATATTCAATTTCTTTTTCATCTAATTGTCTTGTCACCCCAAGTGTTTTATAAAAATAAGCAATTATTCTTTTTGATATTGTTTGAACAAGATTTTCGTAATTATCAATACTATTTTTTGCATAAAAAACTGTTTTAATTCTTGCAGCGTCTCTGTCATAAAGTTTAACTTCTAAGTCATAATAGTTCTTTTCTACTTTTAAAAAACCATAAAGTAGGAAATCAATTCCCTCAGACTCACTTATAGCTGCTGCATCTAGTATAGATTTTGGAAAATTTTTACTTTTTATCAGTGAAAGAAAAAGTACACCCTCTGCATCTGCTTCCCTCAGACCAGCAAAAAGATCCTTTGTAATATCTCTTTCAGTAATTTCATTTCCATCGGGACTATATTGATATTGATTTGCCAAACTTAGATCAAAACTCCAGAGTGACAATGTAAGAACAAAAAGTATTATAGATATTAGAAGTTTTTTTATTCTCATCTGTTCCCCTCCTCAAGGCTTATTCCTTTAAGAATAGTTAATACAGTTGACTCTTCCTCTTCTGAAAGAACATCTGTTTCAAGTAAGGGAGTTAAACTATTTTTAATATCTGAATAGTGAGTGCTATCACCGGGATTTTGATAGTACAATGATGCGTAAAAGTAACAAACAGCTTCTCTATTTTTAGAATCTATATCAAGAACTTTTATATAGATTTTTACAGCCTCTGCAAAATTTTTATCACTGTATTTTGAAAATCCCTGATCTAATAATGTCTGCAATAAAAAGTCGGATTCCACAGTTTCTTTTGATACAAGAAGTCTTTCAGCTATTGTATTTTTTTCAACTTTCTCTAAATTATCAATGAGAAAATCTTTTAATTCTTTTACTTCAGGAATCCTTTTATTTTCAATATCTTTTTTTAAAGCTTTAATAGAAATACTTTGATCCATTGTTTTTATTAATAATTCATCCATTCTGTCATTAAGATGTAAATTAAATTTCGCAATAGTTTCTTCAATATTGACGATATTTTTTTGTACCATAATTAGTATTTCTGAATTATTATTTTCTTGGTATTTCATATCAGTTTTATTTACAATTTCAGTTTTTAAAGAATAAAGAAACAAAAATTGGATTCCTGATATAGATCCTACCAAAAGAATTAAAACCAAAAATTTAAAATTAAACTTTTTCATAACATCCCATATAAGATATTTTATTTTCACTTATAGAGTAGTATGGGGAAAAGTTGTTTTTTACTTCAAAAATGCTAAACTTTTTCTATTTTATTTTAAATGAATATAATTTATATTTATAATCTGAATCAATTTTTAAAGAAGGCACACAAACAATAATTGCTTCAATTGAGACCAGTTTAGTTGCAATCTCCACCTTCCAGAACCAGGTCTTTGTTCCAATATGGTGAAATATGCGTTCCTGCAGGCCTTCAGTTTCAATAAATCCCTGTAATTCCCCTGTTGTAATTTCATTATTTATTCTAAGTGAAAGAAGTGTGTTCAAAATTGAATTGCTATTTTCTATTCTCTCTCCCCCATAGGGATAAGACAAAACCTGTTCCAGAATAAATTCAGGAGTAAAATGAACATTCATTTCCGGAAGTGTACTTATTATTGGATAGATAGACTCATAGTCAGTTCCGACAGTATTTTTTAGCTCTGATTCTGTAATAATACGCTTTTCACTTAGAGCGTCTGTTATAAAGCTATGGAAACTCAACGCCCCTCCTGAATCTCCTGTTATAAGCTCATACATATCCTTTAAGACATACTCGTAAGCTGTATTCACATTTATGTAGCTGTATGGGGTAAATAAGGTGTCCAGGGCTTCAGGATCTATCAATTCAAAATAAGAGGAATAAATATCCATAACAAATCCTGTTTTATTTCTATGATCATTCAGCATATCAGGAGAAACACCATTTAACAGAAATTTCTTAAGAGCAGTTCTTTCAAAAAATTTTGTTCTCACCCAATTTGGGTTTATTCTGCTGGAAACATCAGATAGTCTCAGGTATGCATATTCATAGGCCCTGCTATCAATATAACTCCAGACAGGATCAATAGGAGAATCAGATTCCGGAGTAGGATCATTTTCCAGCTGTTTAATAATTTCCTTTACCTCATTCTGAAGAAGAATCAGTTCCTGCTGAATAGCTTCATTCTTATAAAAATATTTCTGAGTCAGAGAGATACCAGTCCCCAGACCCAAAACAGAGAGACTTAAAATAAATAAGATGAGCATTGTCTGTATACTGGAAAAACCTCCCTCTCTTTTTCCCATTAATAATTTTTCATTTTTCACTGAATACATCTCTTCCAATAGCCCCGAAAGCACATTGGAATTCCACATCTTCTCTTTTTATTTTTTTAACATTGATGGATAATCCTATAGTTCTTAATTTGCTGTCCTTAAGAAAATCAAACTCTACTCCATCATATCCTTTGAAGCCCCTGGTTCCCTCAGGTGTAGTTATCTTAAAAGTTTTATCCTCAATTCCCATTTTAAGAACTAAGCCTGCTTCACCATTCCAGTATGGTATTCTAATAGCATTGGTTCCTTCAGTCAGTTCAATATTACTTATCCAAAAAGGAATTTGAACGCCCCTGACTGATTTTCTAAGCACTCTTTCCAGCTTAATCAACTCCCCGTTCCGACGATTAAGATCTTTAATTTTTTTGGTAAAAGTAACTATATCTGATGTGACCATAAAAACAGGAAGACTTATAAGAGAAATAAGAGCAATTGCAACAAGTGTTTCAATTAAAGTAAAACCGCTGTTATTTTTCAAGGTATTTTTCAGGGTATTTTTAATATTCAAAAAGTTCAACAGCACTCCTGTTTCTTAGATTAATAGATTCATTAATTTGCCTTGTTGTTTTTACTGCAGCACCTCCGATATTAAGGACAAAAACAAAAATTTCAATAATTATAACAGAAACCACAAAAAGGGAAATAACAGCATCAAGCAGGAAAAATCCTTCAGTTGATTTAGACCTGTTCACTTTTAGTTCTCCCAGGAATTTATATCCCGGTCATCTCCCTCACCACCGGGAGTTCTATCTGCTCCTAAAGAACTGATTCCATAAGGCAATCCATTCGGCCCGGGGACTACATATTTATAATCATTATCCCAGGGATCCTTCGCAAGATTTTTTTTTAGATAGGGTCCGTCCCAATTCTTTGGCACCGGTTCAAGAATAGGTTTAATCCACAAGGAATTAAGCCCCTGTTCCTCTATAGGGTAGCGCAAGTTATCCATAAAATAGGTATCCAGAGCCATTGAAAGATTTTCTATCTGAGTTTTCGCCGCAACTATTTTAGCCTTGCCTACATATCTGAAAGCCATAAAACCAACAGTACTTGTAAGAATTAAAACTATAGAGATAACTATCAGAGTTTCAACAAAAGTCCATCCATCTTCATTTTTTAGCAAGGCTTTAATTTTGGTCATTAGTCTCTCCTGTTATTTTCGTATGGGTCAAAATTAAATAAGGGTCATTTGGATAGGATTCCATTAGGAAATCTATCTCCTTTAAAGCTTCCTCTAATTTATCTGTTTTTGTCAGGAATACTATATTCAGATACTTAACACGGATATTATTCGAATCGATTTTCGATGCCCGCCCGAGGAATGATTCTGCATCTATAATTTTCCCAAGACTCAAAGCATTCTCCAGATTATCAAGAATACTTTCTATGGAAATTAGAGTTGAATAGAGAACCTGATTCCGGGTAGAAAAGTTTATAACCATCTGAACATCTTCAAAACCCTCTTTAGTTATGACAACAGAATGATCACCCTGGGATACTGCGCTGAACAGTACTCTTCCGTTTATGTCAGTTTGAGAAGACTTTTTATCATCAAGCACTACCACAGCTCCAGTAACAGGGGAACTTTCGGAATCATAAATCATTCCAAATAAGGGCGCCTCATCAAAATGGCTAAAATCTCCATCATCAATGCTCTTACAACTTGAAATCAATGCAATAATTAGTAATAAACTATAAATGTTTCTCTTCATTATTTACCTACCTGAAATGTAGTTTCATTTTTCATAAATGTATATTTTCCATCTTCTGTAAAAATCAGCTTAATCCCTTTCAGAGTAACTCCTTCTTCAAAAAGTAGAAGTTTAGTTGTGTCAAGATTTCGAAAGGAATAGATTCTTCTTTCGTCAGTTTCAATCATTCCCACAAACTGTAATGAAGGGATATCAACAGGGATTGCTGGTTCGGGAATAATAGTAGCAACAACCACCTCAGAAATTATTTTTCGTGGAAAAAGAGACTCAAGATTAAATGTAAATTCCGGGATACTGGCACCAGCAGGACTTTCTCTGTATTCATACTTCTTTCTGGAATTAGTATTATCTATTTCTGGTACAACATAATATGCTGTAGTATTAAGAATTATATAGAGAAAAATAAGCAAAAAAATTATAAGTAAAGAAACATATCTTAAAACACCTGACAGTTTGATATTAGGCATATGTAATCCTTATTACCAGAGTAGCCGGTTTTCCTGGAAACCTTACATCTACACTAATAAAATCAATAAGAAAGCCTTCTTTAGAAAAAGAAAGTTCATAAATCAACTTCAAAATAGAGTCTGCCTCTCCCTCTGCATTAATGGCAAGTTTCTCTCTGGTTTCTTTATTGGCTTCTTCGCCTTCCAGGCGATAGCTAATTACCTTTATTCTATTTTGTTCAAGAATACTCAGAACGTCTTGAGTCATTTCAAGAGACTCTACTTCCTTTCGTTTAAGAACTTTTTCCAGGATAATTTCTTCCTCCAGTTTTAAAATTGCCAGCTTAAGAGAATTGTTATCATAAAGAGAGTTATCCAATTTCATAGCACTTTCACATCGCCGTATAAGGAGTTCTGTTTTCCGTCCTATCTCCCATATCCACAATCCCGTTATAATAGTGGTTATTACAGCCAGAGTAAAAAATACCAGGATAATAATTTTATTTTTCACTGCCAATCTCCACCCAAACTGTATAACTTTCATTTCCATCATCCAGAGTATATATATTAGAGGCACGGACATTACCAAACTCATCCTTAATACCCTCAAGATCACTAAGTGCATTTCGGCTTTCAAAGGTAAGAGAAAATTCCTTTCCCTTTAGCCCAAATGACAATACAACTGTATTTGAATCAATAGCCCTCCTGGTTCGAAAAAGAAGATTATAAACATTAATAGGTACATTTCCCCTTATCTGAATTAACTCATTTTTCAGTTTGCTTATTTTTTCCAATGCATCTAGATTTTGCTCGTTCTCTAACTGGATATTTTGAATCCATCTATTTACCCCTCTCTCCTTTCTTGTAATTTCCTTTTGCTTCAAGGCAGTCATGCTTAACAGGAGGAGAGAAATAATAAAAGCTGTAATAATAAAAGGGGTAGTTATTCTGTCTCTTTTTGTTACTCTGTATTCAGAGAAATAGATTGCATCCTTTGGAAGAGATTCGAGGGTTTCAGAAAATTCTAAAGTCTTCCCGTTTTCCATTTTCCTTTTTGGAGTTTCTTTATATGGGTAAATGGTTATATTTTTTTTAACATCCTGAACCGAAAAACCTTTTGGATCATGTCTCTCTACACTATTAGGGATTCCACCTTCAAATCTCCAAATCTCCACCATGCCGGGATAATATATAATCAAATTCGATAAGCTTTTTAATTCTTTTATTGAAAGAAGCTGCAGAGGGAGGACAATACCGGCAAATTTTTCATTTTCCAAAACATTATCCAGATACTTTTTCTTTAGAATATATAAAACAATCTTCCAGCCTGTTTTAGTTTTAAAAGAAATAAAATCAAAGGAGATATTTTCATTGTTTCCAGGATAGATTTTTACCATCTGGAAGCGAACCATATCATGAAGTTTATTTTCCGGTGCTGGTGGCAAATTCAGAATTTTGAGAAGACTCATCTGTCTGTCAGGCAGTAAATAAAATTTCTGCTTTATTCCCAACTTGTCAGCAGAGGTACCGCTGCACAAATTTGTCAGGCTCCTATCCAGACGCGCACTGTCAAAGTAGAAAATCTCGTTTCTCATATTTAAATCACTCCAAAATTGTTCCGAAAGTCGAAAACAGGGGAATTATTACCATCATCACAATTCCAAAGACTATTAATCCTGTAAATATTATTAGAGCTGGTTCGATAAGACTCATAAATCTCGCCTGTTTCTTCTCAAGTTCATTTTCGTAATATTCAGACAACTGGCTGAAAACTGTGTCCATACGGCCTGTCCTCTCTCCAACTGCAATCCATTTCGTAATCCGGGCTGGAATAACCTTTTCAGAAGACATAGCGACCGAAAGGCTAATACCCTTAAGGACCTTTTCATGAGACTTATTAAGGGCTTCTTTAACTGCCATATTACTGGTGTTAGCAGCAACTTCGACTAAAGCATCTTCAATGGTTACACCACTGGAAGTAAGCGCATCGAGGGAAAACAGAATATTCAGGAAGTAATTATCTTCACTGAAAGATCCAATATAAGGTACTTTCAGTTTCAACCAATCAACAGTAAGTGCAAAATTACTGTTTTGTCCTCTTAATGTCGATATGACAACACCTAAGCTTACTACAAGAGGAATTGTAGTAAGTAAACCAGTAGAAATCACCTTCGAAACTGAAAGAACATGCCTGACTTCTTCCGGAACACCAGAGCCCAGACTGGTAAATATTTCCGATATTTTAGGTATTATAAATGTAGAAATAAATATCATACTGGACAATGCGACAAACAACACAATAACAGGGTAGATTAATGAACTTACAAACTTCTCTCGTATTCTTTTCTGTCTAATAAGATAACTATTTATCTTTCGGAATACAAAAGCCATATCTCCGGTGGCCTCACCTACTTTCACCATACTCGAATATATAACAGGAAGAGTAGATCCCATATTACTGATACTGGAATAGAATGAGGAACCTGCTTTTAAGTCTTTTTCTATTGCAGAAACCAATGCGTTAACTTTAATATCCTTAGTAATTGTTTTTAATATTTCGAGAGAGTCTTTTACACTTAGGCCAGAATCAAGAAGCATTGACAGCAGAGCAGTAAATTCAGAAATTGTCTTTTTGGAACTGTTAAATTGTTTCCGGTTATTCTTTGAAGCTTTCTCCCGAAGGTCTATTGGAAAGTAATTTTCTTTGTGGAGCTGTGCCTGAATGGCTGCAGAAGAACTCCCCTGTCTGACAAACTTCATTATTTTCCCGTTCTTATCAGAAACCGTGCATTGATAATTATTCATCAGACTGTCATTACCGTTTCCAGTTCGGAAAGAGTAGTCAAGCCCTCTTTGACCTTTATAAGACCATCTGAAAATAAAGTAACCATTCCCTTTTTTAATAAATATGCTTTTATCTCCGAATGTTTGGC
>JAOZPU010000007.1:17661-31466 GCA_029932585.1 Spirochaetia bacterium
TTCTCTCTGCAGTCAGGACATAATTTTCTTACAAGTCGTTGTGCCATGGAAGTTTTAAGGACAGCTGCAATCATAAAAGGCTCTACCCCCATATCCCGAAGTCTATCAATTACAGAGACAGCATCATTTGTATGAAGTGTTGAGAAAACAAGGTGTCCAGTTAAAGCTGCCCTAATACATAGATTAGCAGTTTCTGAGTCTCTTATTTCACCGACCATTATAATATTTGGATCCTGTCTTAGAATACGTTTTAGAATAGTTGTAAAATTAAGCCCAATGGCTTCGTTCGTTTGTATTTGATCAATACCGTCGATTACATATTCAATGGGATCTTCTATTGTTATAATTTTCTGACTTTCCCTATCCATCTCTCTGAGCATAGAATTCAAGGTGGTAGTTTTACCGCTTCCTGTAGGACCTGTGGCAAGAACCAGACCAGAGGGTGTTTTAAGAATTTTTCTTATATCTATGAGGCTTTCATTCCGAAGGCCAATTTTATCAAGTCTAATTAGAGTGCTTTTTCTGTTTAACAGCCTAAGAACAATAGATTCGCCCCTGGCTGTCGGAACAATTGAAACACGGATATCCTGGGTATCTCCCCCCAGATGGACAGAAGTCCTGCCGTCCTGAGGAAGCCTTCTCTCCATAATATTCAGGTTTGACATAATCTTTATTCTGGAAGAGACTGCCGGAAACATTGAAGGAGATATCTTACCAGCTGTCTGCAGGACTCCATCAATCCGGTACCTAACCTTAACAGTATCAGTAAATGCTTCAATATGAATATCCGACGCCCGCTTCCTAATTCCTTCTATAATAGTACTATTAACAAAATTAATTATGGGAGCATCCTTGGCAATTCTATCAAGAAGTAGTTTCTCGTTGACCGGAGAGGCAGCATAAAGTTTCTGATCATCCAGTCCACCATGAAGTTTTCCCAGATATTCGATTAGTTCATCATGATTAATCTGCTTATATATAATTTTCTTATCATGAAAATGGAAAAGAGTTTCTCTTAACTCAATATTCTCCGGTTTGCATATTCCAATGGTAACAGAGATATCGTCTGTTTTTAATACAATTACAGAATGGGTTTCAATAAAGTCAGAACTGTACTGATTATTCTTATTTGGAAGAGGAAGGAAGTCTAAAATAGGAACAAGGTCAATCTCTTCTATCATTTCCATACAGCATTTCCAGCAAAGAAACTCTCATAGTATTCTTTAAAGATTTTATGGCTTGTTAATCTTTCTCTTTCAGGATATTCAATATAGGGAACAATATAAATAATCAGTTCGGTGTTTGTAAATGTCTCCACTTCACTGGTAAAGAACCATCCTAAAAGCGGAATAGCACTGAGAAAAGGAGTCTTCTGAAGAATTACATCCCTTTCCTGCTGCAAAAGGCCGCTTATAATTACAGGATCACCTGATGGAGTTCGGACATGGGTACTTATTACCTTCTCTGAAGTAGGAGGGGGATTGCCAGTAGATGAAGATACGTCAGCACCCCTCTTTGAAACAGTGGATTTTACATCCATAGTTATCATATTATCACCGGAAACCCAGCCGTTTATATTAATTATTAAACCTGAAGTAATTTCACGTGTTACTCCTGTCGATCTGGCTTCTCCAGTATCGGGATCAATCTCTATATCTCTGTATCTGTAGGTATTTGTATTTTGAAAACTTATATCTTCTCCTGTAAGTCCATTAAGAGTGGTATCTGCCATTACCCTCGCTTCGGAATCGCTAATTTTGGCATTTAAATCTATGGCAAACAGATAACCAAAGGTTGTAACAATATCCAGATTTAAGTTTATTAGATTACCAAGGGAACCAAGCAGAGAACTCTGATCACCTGACTCCATAATTTCATTTCCGACAGTAATCCCAAACTCCTTATTCTTGCTCTCCTGATACTGGACAACAAGAAGCTCATACCTTATCTGTGGAATGGGTTTATCGATGTATTCCAGATCTTTTAAAAATTTATCCAACATCTCTTTTGAACCTTTAAAAAAGACCATATTAGGGTCCGTTGATTTAATAATATCAGTTTCACTAATTGATGGAGGAAGATTCTTAAACAGATCTTCTGCTCTGATATATTTAAGCGGTACAGCAAGGCCTTCTCCATGGATGTCGATCATCTTCATAAAAGAGGTAAATTCATCTATCTGATCTTTAGTAGCTTCAAGGATCAATGTTCCGGGGTTCCCTGTTCGAACTATCTGAAGCTTCTGAAAGCGGAAAGGCAGCAATTTTATTAGCTCATCAACTGTAAGAAAGGAGAGATCAAGTTTTGAGACCTGCTTTTCCTCATACTCAGATTCCAGTTTTATAATAAACTCCCTTACCGGAGTAGTTTCCTCGGAACTGCCTGAAAGAATTATTGCATTATTATCCTTATCTATTTTAAAAATTGATGAACTGGCAAGACCTGCAGGGAACAGAGAGGGAAGCAACTCTACAGGAATATTATTAAGCTTTATGAATTCAATATCATCCATTTTTTTCATAATTTCGTTTTTAGAAACATCGAAAATATAATAGATATTTCGACGTACAGTAAAATCCCCATCGGCTCGTTCCAGTATAAGTCGAAGTAATTCATCGAATGTTTTATCTTTAAAATGGATGTTCTCTAAAACAAAGTCTCCTCTCTTCATCATTGAATACTCAAGTTCTGATTCTGAGAAAAGCTGTGTGATAACATCTGTAAGACGTATGGAACTTGCGGAGATTGAAAAAAATCCATTTTCTTTTGTAACAGTTCCGGCAACACTGCCTGAAGAATTATTCCTCTCTACAGGTTGTCTTTTTATATAGTAGTAATCTTCAAGTTCTTCTACCTGGTAATCATTAAAACGGTGCATTATAATTTCAAGTACCCTGCTTACCGGTAGATTCTCTGCATTTACGCATAACTTTTCCAGGGGAAGAGCATCAAAAAGAATAGTGGACTTTATCTCTTTTGATATTTTCTCTAATATCAATTGAGGTTCCACATCATTTGCAAAAAGCGTTAATGCACCGGTAGCATTATTATATTCCACCATAACTTTCGAAACATAATAGATTCCATCTTTTTTACAAAAGTAGAGACCATAAGGTTCAAGAAAATGTTCTAACGCAGTATCAAGATCAGTATCAGTAAAATGATAGGATGCCTGTCCATCCACTGTGTCATCAGCAATAATGGAAGTACCTGTTGTCTGAGCCAGGGTAAAAAGAATATCTTTTATAGACTGGTTAACGAATTCCATCTGTTTTATTTCCTGAGCAGGTACTAAGGAAATAAGAATGATTGACACCAGGATAAAATATATTATTTTCATAAACCTCAAACTCTTTTATTTTACTGCATAAAAAGTAGTATGGGGAAAAAGACGATTTTACTTCAAATAAATGGATTAAATATTAAAAAAGTTAAAAAACCTCCAAGAGTAAGAAAAGGTGCAAAAGGTATCTTTGTAGTCAACTGTAAGGTTCCAGCAATTAGACCTATTACTGAAAATACAAGCCCCATAAGTGAGGCCAGGCCTATTGCGACTAACAAACCAGGAAATCCTGTAAAAACACCTATTAAAGCTGCAAACTTTATATCTCCTATTCCCAGTTTCCCATGTGTAAATAAATACACTAATAAAAAAATCAGAGGTCCTGTTATAATTTTTAGAGCGACAACAGATAAAAGATCTTCAAAAAAAATAATTCTGAATCCGGTTAAAATAATTATTCCAGGGAATATAATTTTGTCAGGAATCCTCTTCTGTTTAATATCTATTACAGAAGATGGAATTGAAAAAACAAGAAAAGTAATTAAGAACATAAAATTTTTATAGAAATCAACCATAGAATATTACTCCTGTAACACTATTCTTTTTGATGAATATCAGTAGAAAAACCTAACGCAAAGTCTTCCAGTCTCCCGTTAGTCCTAAACTCAATTTTAAAAAAAATATCGCCTGTTCCAAGGATCTGATCAACTCTTAATCTTATTTTTTTTTCATCTACAGGTTCATAAATTTCTTCACAATGTATAAGTACAAGCTCCAAATCTGTAAATTTATAATTTGCTTTAAATTGAATTTCAAACTTTCGCTTAATAATTCTATTAAAGTTAAAAGTGTAGTCATAATAGAAAAAAGCTGAGTATTTATCCGACATCCCGAGTTTACCATCAATACTATTTTCCAGACTTTCATTCCCATAAATATCAAAACCAAATTTCTGTCCAATTTCAGTATCAAAAATAAAAAAAGAGTTATCATATATCAATTTAGCTGAGCTGGCTCCGGATGTTGGAATATATGCAACTGGTAAAACAGGTTCATGATCTTCCTGATAATCAGTTTTAAAAATTACTTCCAAGTTATTAGACAATCTTAACCAAAGGTATAAACTTAGCAAATATTTACTATCTGATAATTTTAAATTAGTATTAATAAAATAGGGACTAACAATCCCTCCAAATCCTTTTAAACTTACTAACCTTCCAAATAATTCAAAAAACAGACGGTTATAAGACCCGGCCTTATAGATACTGCTGCCGGAAAGTGCTCCTAAATAATCCAGGGTAAAGTTGGGTAATTGTACTACAGAATGTATACCGAAATGAATTGGGTTAGTATTTGGAACAACTGAATATGTACTTCTCCATTCTTCTTCGGGTTTATTGGAATTAACTGAAACAGATATAAATGATGTTAAAAGAAGAAAGTCAAAAACTCTGGAATAATTTGCTCCCAGCCATAAATTATCCGGGAAAAGGAGACTAATTCCCGTACCTTCCTCCTTTTCCAGTGATAATCCATACAATCCTCCCTTATTAAACAAGTAGTTATTATCAAAACCGATAGATTCATTAAACAAATCTGAATTTGCGGAAGCCCCCAGAGGGGTGAAAAGTTCTCTCCAAATTCCCTGTCTATTTATCCTTCCTGCCTTTATAAACTTGTTTTCAAAAGAAAAATCAATTATAGATTCACTATTTTTAAGATCAAATCCATCAATTAAGCAAAATGAATATTGTGGTTCTTTATTTAAGGATCGGGTTAGAAAAAGATTATTTTCAAGCATACTTTTTATTTCCAGTGATAAAGCAAAGGAGTAGTTTAAAATAAACAGAATAAAAATAATATTTATCTTTTTTGCCGGCATAATTACTATTAGAGGGGTTTTTCTGTTTTTACTTTTAAAAATAACCTTTAAAAATGATTTTTTTTGAATTTTCACAAATATTTTATTATTTTTTCCTTTACAAGCTGTTAGAATGGGTTAATAATCATCATTTACTATAGGCTCACACCTAGCAACCAAAGGAGATATAATGACAATTTTAACACTTAACTGCGGTAGTTCCTCCGTAAAATATCAGGTATACAATTGGGAAAAAAAAGAGGTTCTTGCAAGTGGACTCGTTGAAAGAGTTGGACATGATTCTGCAATAGAGCATAACAGAACAGGAGAAGAAACCTTTACAAAAGATCAGGCTTGTTCAAATCATACCGAAGCAATTCAGCTTATAATGGAAACTATTCTCGATCCTTCTGTAGGTGCCATTAAGGACATTACTGAAATTAAAGCTGTAGGCCACAGAGTTGTTCAGGGTGGCGAGAAATTTAATAAATCTCTTATAATAGATGATGAAGCACTAAATACATTTAAAGAAGTTTCAGACCTTGCACCACTTCATAATCCTGCAAATATCCAGGGTATTGAAGCAGCAATGGCAGTACTTCCAGGTGTTCCTCAATGTGCAATTATGGATACAGCATGGCATCAGACAATGCCGGAAAAAGCTTATTTATATGCCCTGCCCTACGAATGGTATGAAAATTACAATGTAAGAAGATATGGGTACCATGGAACTTCATTTTTATATGTATCAAAAAGAGCTGCTGTTCTTCTAAATAAAAAACCTTCTGATATGAATGTTATTATTTGTCATATTGGTAATGGTGCAAGTATCTGTGCAGTAAAAGATGGTGTTTCCATAGATACATCCATGGGATTAACTCCTTTAGAGGGTCTTATTATGGGAACCAGAAGCGGAGATTTTGATCCTGCTATTATATTTTATTTAATGAATAAAACTGAACTAAGTGCTGCCGAAATTGAAAAATCATTAAACAAAAAAAGCGGTATTCTTGGAATATCCGGCCAGTATATAGACAGAAGGGATATTCAAAAAGCAGCAGCAGAAGGTGATCACAGAGCAGAACTTGCTATGGATATGGAAGTATATAGGCTTAAAAAGTACATTGGTTCATATGCTGCTGCCCTTGGAAGAGTAGATGCACTCGTATTTACTGCCGGAGTTGGTGAAATGGCTCCTCTTATTCGAACAAAAGTTCTGGAAGGCCTTGATAATCTTGGAATAGTTACAGATGCAGAAAAAAGTATGACTTCCAAAACCCGTAATGCAGAAACAGATATCACTGGGGAAGGCTCAAAAACAAAAGTATTTGTAATTCCAACAGATGAAGAACTTGTAATGACAGAGGATGCTGTAGCTCTTGTTGAAGGAACCTATGATGTCCATACAAAGTTTACATATTCCTTCCAGAGTAAGGATTATGTGAATGCTGTAAGGGCTGATGGATTAAAGAGGGATATTGCAAAGAATCCGGCATTGGCTGATATTGTTGCAAAGATATCTTAAATTTTCTATATTCCTCATAGAGACATTATATTCCCCTGTGTACAGACGTAGCATGCTACGTCTCTACCACGGGATTCATTTTATTTTTCTATATTGTCTCAAATCCTTCGCTGCAGACAGAAGAAGGCTTTCTGTTTCATTCCAACCTATACAGGAATCTGTAATAGAAACTCCATGTTTTAAATCATCAAAATTACCTGTAAATTTCTGATTGCCTTCAAACAGATTACTTTCCATCATAATACCTGCAATATTCTTCTGCCCATATAGAACCTGTTCAAGAACAGAATGGAAAACCCTCTTTTGTCGTGTAAATTTTTTCCCGGAATTGGCATGACTACAGTCAATAATAACTGAAGGATTCTCAATATCAGTTTTTGCCATCAATTCAACAGCATCTTCTACATCCTCTTCATAATAATTGGGGCCGGAAGATCCCCCTCTTAATATTAAGTGGCAGGAGCTATTCCCTTCAGTCCGGACAACACAGGTATTCCCTTCCTGATCTATTCCAATAAAAGATGATGGATAGAGCGCTGTATTTATTGCATTTACTGCTAAATCAAGGTTACCACCTGTTCCATTTTTGAAACCAACTGGTATAGACATACCACTGGCAAGACTTCTATGAGTCTGACTTTCTGATGTTCTGGCTCCCACAGCAGCCCATGATATAAGATCAGAAATATACTGAGGAATTATAGGATCCAGCATCTCGGTCCCTGTAGGTAATTCCAATTGGGCAACCTTTAATAGAAATTCTCTGGAAAGGTAAAGTCCTTTATGAATATCATAGGAATCATCCATATCCGGATCCATTATTAAACCCCTCCAACCTATAGTAGTTCTGGGTTTTTCAAAATAAACCCGCATAACTGGATATATTTCATCATCTATTTGTTTTGATAATTCCTTTAATTTTGAAGCATATTCAAAACCAGCAACAGTGTCATGAATTGAACAAGGCCCAACAATTGCAAGAAGTCTGTCATCTTTTCGTGTAAGTATATTCGTAATAGTTTTTCTACTTTCTATAATAAACTCATAATCAGAGTCAGATGCAGTGAAATTCTTTTTTAACTCCCGGGGAGAAATAAGAGGAGCTATTTGTTTTATATGTAAATCATCAATTGCTTTCATAAATTTCACCCTTGTTGCATATTTTTATATTTCCAATCCATTTTAATTTTAACTCAAGAGCTTCTTTAATAGCTGCAGGAGAATTATTAGAATCGGAGAGATGACATAGATAAACCATCTCTGGTGTACTATTATCCATTAAGTTAAGAAATTCAATAGCTGCATCGTTGGAAAGATGCCCCTTATTTGAACTGATTCTATTTTTTAGAAACTCCGGATAGGATCCTGTCATAAGTAGATCTTCTGAATAATTTGATTCCAAAAAAAGAGTTTCAGTATTTTTAGCTAAATCATGCATTTCGTCTGTTACAATTCCTGTATCTGTAAGCAGCATAAATGTTCTCTCACCTAAAGCAAAATAGAAACCAAGAGGACAGCAAGCATCATGAGAAGTAGAAAATGGTGTAAAACTTAATGTATCGAAGTTATACTCCTTACCAGGAACAACATCCAAACGAGTAAAGGGGTTCATTTTATTAAAATCTTCATCTGGAAGTAAATGGTGGACTACTACCGGTATTTTATATTTCCTGGATAAAGTTCCAACTCCTTTAAAATGATCACTATGAGTATGTGTCAAAAGAATAAACTTAACTTTTGCTAAATCAAAATTAGCTAAAGCTGCTCGCCTGGTTAATTCTTTCAGTGAAAAACCATTATCAATAATAAATGAAAAATCATCTTTTTCAAATATATAGGAATTAGCAGTTGAACCACTGCCTAGTACAGCATATCTTACTTCAGCCACTGTTTCCAAACCTCAATATTATTTCCTACAGTAACTTCCTTACCATTTCTAACTACAGGAGTTCTCATTAGCATATTATCTTCAAGAATTTCCTCTATTGGATCAAATTCCATATATGCAAAGCCACGTTTTTTATAAGATTGACTCTCTGTATCCAATAAATCATCTACAGATACTCGAGCTAAAACATTTGAAAGTTCACCTTCAGATATTTTTCTCTCATTAAGATCCATAAAATGAAATTTTATATTTCTTTCTTTAAAAAAACGGATTGCTTTTTTTGTATTATTACTTTTTTTAGTTCCAATAATTTGAATATTCATAGAATTACTCCCGAAAGAACACTCTATAAATTTATGAGTATTAATTCAATAGAAAAGGGAGATTCCTGTAACAGGAACCTCCCTTATTTAGTAGTGTAATACTGCTTACTTTATTTATTTAATGGAAAAACTCCTCCATCTGTAAAAACAGCTTTATTTAATGCACGAATTACTATTTCATTACCACTATTAATAAGGTTTTTATCAGTAAAACTAATTGCAGGTATTCCATTAGCAGTTACTACAATAGTTTTTAAATTATGATTAACAAGTATCTTAATATCTACTGTATCACTAATATCCCCAATAATTGCCTTACTTGCAAGCTGATCCATACTGGAATCACTATAAGATTTATATAGTTGAACAAATGTACTATTACTATTGGTATGTTCAGGATCTTTTGTTACCCAAATTAGGTATGATTCACCATATCCATAACCCTTTGCAGTTTTAGATCCTGATGCAAGAATATGTATACCAAAACCTTTCCAACCTTCAGTCCCGGCTTTTCCGGAAAATGCATAAATTAAATTTGTCCCATCCTGAGGAGCAGGAATAACATACTTGGCAAAATACTGAGATTCATCATCCTGGCTAAGACCATTTGTAGTTATTTCCCAATCACCTGTTTCTTTACTACTATCTGGTAATACTGCAGATGCTTCCTGTCCACTCGAAGAAGAAGCTGTTACAGGGGCATCTACTTTCATTGTAAAAGCTGCTCCTGCATCAGAACCACGAATAACAGCAACATTATCAATTCCCAGTCTTCCACCATCTCCAGGACCAACTCCTGTTGATGTATATCTAAATGCCACATAACCAGTGCCGCTATAAGCTGATAAATCGATAGAGACTGTTTTCCATGAATCATCCAGATCACTATGATCTATAGGATAAGATACCCAATCTGCGGAGTTAGGATCACCTTTCCCACTGTAATTATCAGAAAACATAACTTCAAGTTCAGGACCATCGTATTTACGATACAAATCAAAAACAAGTGCTGCTTTATCATTTTTTGTAATTGTAATTTCAGGAGAAACCAACCAGTCTTCGCTTGGCTCGTCAGCACCGTAACCATTCATAAAAGCGCCTTTCTGATCAGCACGTTCTTCAATAGCCCAGTCTTTGTTACTTGCAGAACTGTACACCATAAAACCTGACTCATCTGCTATATCAACATCAAATTCTTCAGCAAAAAAAGCATATGGATAGGCTCGAAACTCAAAATTATCCACTATCCATTTTCCAGCTTCGCCACTTTCTGTACCCGAAATATAATGGAAAGCTACATAAACTTCCTTAGAATTAGGATATACAGATATATTGTCTACACCAAGTCTTGCACCATCTCCTCCGCCTGTACCGGTTGTTGTATATCGGAATGCTACATAGGTATTACCGGAATATTTTGAAAGATCAATAGTAACAGTTTTCCATGAATCATCTATATCACTATGATCTATAGGATAAGAATCCCAACTGGCTGCTTCAGGATCACCGCTGCCTGAGTAGTTTGAAGAAACCATTACTTCAAGCTGTGGACCATCATACTTTCTGTATAAGTCAAATGCAAGTTCAGCATCCATACCCTTATCAAGTTTAATAACCGGAGAAATTAACCAGTCATCACTAGCCACATCTGCACCATAGCCATTACTTACAGCTCCAAGATAGTCTGCTCGTTTTTCTATAGTCCAGTCTTTGTTACTTAATCTGCTGTATGCTGTGAAACTACCAGTTGTATTCCCTTCAAAATCCTCAGATATAAGGTTAAAACCCAAATTACCTGTATTTTCAAAGGTATAGCTTCCAATAGATGGAAGATCTGCATTCATATTAAACCAGTTTGCAGAAGCAGGATCTGAATGTTTTAAAGGATTATAATTTGTAGAAAATAATACTTCTAAATCTGGACCGTCATAGTTATATGCAAGATCTGCATTTATGTATTCTCTTTCATAGGCAAATAAGTTTATAGGAGGTGTAATTAACCAGTCATTACTTCCTTCATCTCCATGATATCCATTGATCATAGCATAGATACTGTCACCCTTTTTAACAGATGCCCAGTTTTTATTACTTGCTATGCTGGTTGCATTCATTATGCCAAGTGTTTCAGAATTAAAATCCTCGCCCATTATCAGAGGAACATCAATGGACTGAGTTCTTACAGCCACAGTCTCTGAAAATTCAGATAATCCATACTGATTATATGCACGAACCTTATAAGTATATTCCTGATTAACAGCTAACAGAATATCTGTAAGTATTTCTGTATCAGGATCAATCTGGGTATTAAAAAGTGTAAAATTACTATCACCAACTTTTCGCCAGAGCTCATAACCTACTTCATTTTCACCATTATCTGTCCAGGTTAATTCAATATCATATGGCGATAATGCACTTCCTGCCAAAGCTGTAGGTGCTGCAGGAGCATTTCCTATCTCGTTACTTATTATTCCGTAGAGGACCATATCAAAACTTACATCAGAACTTGTTAAATCAGACTGATGCACTTCTACAGCAACAATATTTTCACCGTTTATAAGTAATGCAGGATCAAGCTGGTATTCATAGTATGTTGTTTCAGCAGCTCCGCCGATTCCAGACTTTGCCTTAGTTGAATTAGTTATTTTCCCCTCTGGCATGTTGGAACGAGCAGCTTCCACTCCATTTATATATACAACACCACCATCATCCCGTAGAAACATCAATTTTAGTTTTATTAAAGAAGAGGCATCTTCTACTGTAAATGTTTTACGAAAGTAATAGCTTAAATCTTTATTATTTGAGTCATCTCCAAAAGATAGTTCAACAACTTCATCACCATCACCATATCCAAGTTGTGCAGCACCAACGGCCCAGGAATTATCATCAAAATCAGAATTTATCCATTCCTCTCCAGGATCAACTCCGCCATCAAGATATTTCCAGTCTGTACCGGTGCCAATGTATTGAACATTGTCTGTTGCTGCTTTAAATGGAAGAGAAAGGACTTCTCCTGCAAGAGACTGCCAGTAGGTTAAACCTTCAGGTAATGCCAGAGGATTTGCATCTTTTTCATTCTGAGTCAAGCCAGTTACTGTAGAAGGATCATAAATATTACCTGCGGCAGTTGCTTTAATAGATCCAAATTTTACAGTTCTAATATCCAGTTTTTCCTCAGTTGCCTGAATAACTTTAAACTGCCAGAAAGAATTACTGTCAACTGTCCATGGTTTATTATCATCGTTAGCTCTGTGGGGTGCTCCCCAGCTTCCTTCTCCAATAAAAACAGTACCATTTTCATCATCCCTAATAAAACTTTCAAAACTGTCTGGATTATTACTTGGTTTTAAGGGATAAGTATATTTTACAAGGTGAGTATCACTCTCTGACGCAAGATCCATGCCATTTTCATAAAATAAATCTGCCCATGCTTCAATTCTTCCTGGGCCTTCGGATTTATCTCTGATATGTGGTCTAAATGGTCTATGATAGCTGGCTACCATCCAGTTTACAGAATCTTTATACTTTGCCATATCGTGTGCAAGCCATTTAGTCTGCATATTCCAGGCCGTATCATCCTGATCCGTAAATGCAGCATATCCAACTCCAGGTTCCAGTTCTGTATTCAGTGTATATAAACGCATCATATCTCCACCAATATTTAAGGCATAATATGCATTTTTGCCTCCATCAGCATCTTTTAAACCAAAAATTTGATACATCATCTCTATAACATCATCCTCATGATTCCCTTGAGTAGGAATAATTGGATACATTCTACCGTCACTGCTTTTTGTCAACTGCCAGTCATCCAGCCACATACGCCACTGATCATTACTGCAGTCAGCTATGTAATCTCCACCAAAGAAAACAAATAGTGGTCTAATTTTCCCAACCAGTGTATTTCCATGACGACGAGGGACCTGGTTTGTTCGGCTATCACCACCTGCAATAAAAACAAATGGCTGAGGAGAATCAGGTGCAGTTTTAAACCACATTGGTTCACTGCTGCCATCAGAATCCTTTACTTCAAAATAATACGCTGTATCAGGTTTAAGACCTTTTGCAGTTATAAAATTACTTGTAAGTAATGAACCCTCTGTATGCAGGGTATTGTCGAAAGTAGTTTGAAAATCAACTTCCATTCTTACCCAATCAGAACCATCGGGTTTCGAACCGGCCACTACATGAGGATCACTTCCTCCTGTCTGAGTCCAGCCGATTGTCATTGTGGTTGCCGGATCATCTGTCCAGACTAACCTGTATTCACTGGTTTCTCCAAAAACATTTGTGACAGATAATGCGAAAAAAAGCATTATCAGAATTGGAATCTGAAAGATTAAATTTTTCTTGAATCTATTCATATTGTAATTCTCCTAAAGTATTTTCTTTGTAGTAGAATTGTAAATTATGATACGTGAGAAAGCAAGAAAAATCTTAATTCATATTATTGCTTCTAAAATTCCATACACCAAAGTTCCTGGAGCACTCATACTTATACCCTTTGTTTTTTCTGGAATTTTTGTATCAATTCCTCCTCCTAACTTATGCTTACAATCAAAGCAGATAGTGGGTTTATTAAGTGAATATACAAGCTCTGCTTCAACACCTGGATGAAGCTCGTAATTGAAGATTCCATATTCAAAATGATCTACCTCAATAGTTGTAACCTTATCAGCATCTACAGTGACAAAACCCCACCAAAAATAACCATCACCACCTACAACAATATCATGCCCACCCACAGATATCCCGATGAAATGCTTCGGGAGGATTTTATGCCAGATTATGATTTTACGGTTTCCAGTCTTTCTAATGCGTTGTGTGTTTCCCGTCAGACAGTAAACGAACTGATTCGTGAGAGTCGTGCGCTGAGTCCTGTTATGGCTCTTCGGCTGGCACGATTGTTCGGTAATTCTGCAGAATTC
>JAOZPU010000007.1:31566-44385 GCA_029932585.1 Spirochaetia bacterium
GAGTCCTGTTATGGCTCTTCGGCTGGCACGATTGTTCGGTAATTCTGCAGAATTCTGGCTGGGTGCTCAAAGGGCATTAGAGCTATGGGATGCTGCTAAGTCTGATGGATCTAAAATAGAGAAGATAAAACCTCTGGTGGTTGCATAATCTCTGTATTATATTTTTCTAACATTCAGATTCCCGGTGCAGAATTCAGTTATAATGTTATGTATTAAAATTTCAGCAATCACACGATAACCGGATTCGGGGTGACAGCCATATTATTAATAGAAAAAGTAAAAACTATTAGTAACACTGCAATAATACAATTTGATTGTAGTAATATTTGACTAAGACCCAAATCTATGGTAATTCTATGGTATGAAAAACAGAATAAAAGATATACTTAAAACTACTGCTAAAGAGCAGGAAATTACTGTAGAAGGTTGGATAAGAACAAAAAGGGACTCTAAAAACCTATGTTTTTTTGAACTCTCTGATGGTTCATCACTCAAAAATCTACAAATTATTATTGATAAAGAGAAATACAATTTAACAGCAGAAATTGATCGTTTATCAACAGGTGCCAGTGCAGCTATAACTGGAATACTTGTAGAGTCCCCAGGTAAAAATCAAAGTGTTGAGCTCCAGGGGCAGTCCATAGAAGTTATTGGAGAAGCTTCCCCGGAAACTTATCCATTACAAAAAAAACGTCACTCTTTTGAGTTTTTACGGGAGATTGCTCACCTCCGTCCCCGAACAAACACATTTGCAGCTGTAACAAGAGTAAGAAGTACTTTAAGTTTTGCTGTGCATAAATTTTTTCAGGAAAATGACTTTGTATATGTTCATACACCTATTATATCCGCAAGTGATGCAGAGGGTGCGGGTGAGATGTTCCAGATAACAACTCTGCCTATGGAAAATGTACCTATGGTAGACGGAGAAGTGGATTATTCCAAAGATTTTTTTGGGAAACCTGCAAATTTAACTGTCAGTGGACAGCTGGAAGGTGAAATATATGCTACAGCACTAAAAGATATTTACACTTTTGGTCCTACTTTTAGAGCAGAAAATTCCAATACAAGCAGGCATTTAGCAGAATTCTGGATGATTGAGCCGGAAATGGCTTTTTGCACACTTGAAGGCAATATGGAGATAGCAGAAAAGTTTCTAAAATATGTTCTTCAGTATGTTCTTGATAACTCAAAAGAAGATATGAACTTTTTTAACAGTTTTGTACAAAAGGGAATAATTGATGATATTAAGCATGTAATAAAAAGCCCTTTTACTCACTTAACATACACCGAGGCTGTAGATATTCTTTTAAAAGCTGATGTTAAATTTGAATTCCCGGTTGAATGGGGTCATGATCTTCAGTCTGAACATGAAAGATATCTAACAGAAAAAGTCTATAACGGACCTGTTATTCTTACTGATTACCCACAAGGTATTAAAGCCTTTTATATGAAACAGAATGATGACGGGAAAACTGTCAGAGCAATGGATATACTTGTCCCAAGATTGGGTGAAATTATTGGTGGAAGCGAAAGAGAAAGCGATCTTGAAAAACTAAAAACAAGATTGTCTGAACAGGATCTTGATCCAAAAGATTACTGGTGGTATCTGGAATTACGTCAATATGGAACTGTTCCCCATTCCGGATTTGGACTGGGTTTTGAAAGATTGGTGCAATACGTAACAGGAATGCAGAATATACGTGATGTAATACCATTCCCAAGAACAGTAGGCAGTGCTGAATTTTAACAACCAAACGTAGAGACCCACGGCCGTGCGTCTTTACGTTTGCATTGATACAGTGTTAATTAAACTATCTGTGTGATTATTATATTTTATAAAGTTAAGATAATCGGTACGTGTAACAAGGCCTATAGTTTTTCCATCTTCAACAATAGGAATGTGACCTATATTATTTCCAAACATCAGTCTTTCCAGCTCTCTCATTGAAAGATCACTGCTTCCTTTAATTACATTTTTAATCATATACCCCTTAACAGGAGCATGCATTTGATTTGCTTTTCTGGCTTTCATAATATCTTTTAAAGTAATAAACCCCGAAATTTCATTTTCATGATTATTAACTGGAGCTCCTGAGTGATTTACAGATTCAAGGAAAATAGATGTATCTATTAAACTCCAGTCCTCTTTAACAGAATGGACCTCTTTAGTCATTATAGTTTCAACTGTAACAGCATGTTTAATATTTTTTTCAAGGTGTCCAACCAGATAATCGAGTACACCTTCACCTGACTTATCTTTAAATAAAACAGAAGCAGCCATAGCATGTCCACCTCCTCCCAGCACCCCCAGAAGTTTATTTAAATTTATTGCCTCTTTTTGACTGCGTGCAATTATTATAGAGGAAGAAGTCTTTTTAAAAGAGAATACAGAAAAATAAGCATCCGGATTTTCAACTTCAAATACTTTTTCTGCTACAGCAGCTAAACCGCTAACCTGTTTTTCCAGCTCAATATACGAAAACAGAATAAGATGTCCATTTATGTATTTAGAAATTTGATGATTCAGAATATCATGAAACAGATTCATCTGATATTCTTCTTTTAATGTTTTCAAATACCTTCTAACAATGTTAATATCAGCTCCACAACTCATTAAATGATGGGCTACTTTAAAATCTTCAACACTAACGTTATCATGGGTAAAATTGCCTGTATCTGCAAATATACCAGTTAAAGCAATTGTTGCTATATCGGTTGTAATTTCAATTTTCTTTTTTATTATCTCTAAAGCAAGTATAGTAGTATTAGATCCAAAATCATTATAATACACCTTCTCTGCATCTAAATCATCTGAATCTGATGGATGATGATCATAAACTGTAATTCTCTCTGGTATTCCATCAATCACTTTAAGATATTCATCTATTCTTTTTGAAGATCTTGTATCTACAACAACAAGATCTTCTACAACTGCATTTTTGATATCTTTCACAGTCAGAAAATTAAAATAGCTGTCATAAAGATTATAAAAATCTCTTGCAACAGGATGTATAAATCTACTTTTTACCATCTGATGATCAGGATATAGTAATTTAGCCAATGCCATAGAACTTAAACAGTCCATATCCATGTTGGTGTGTCCTACAATCAATTTCACTATTTACCCCTTTGCAGCTATTTTAACAGGCCAGTAGACAGCCATGGAATATATGTTATTAGAAGCACTATAAAGAGCAACATAAGGAAAAATGGAATTACAGTTTTATAAATTTTCCCCAGTGGTTCTTCAAATCTATATGAAGCAAGAAACAAATTAAGACCCACAGGTGGAGTAAGGTATCCAAGTTCTAAATTTGCAAGGAAAATAATACCTAAATGGACAGGATCAATTCCAAAAATATTACCAAGAGGAATCATCAATGGAACTACCACCATAATAGCAGAAAAGATATCCATTAAACTTCCTGTTACCAGAAGGGCCAGATTGAGAAGAATTAAAAATACATATTTTGAACTGATATTTATTTCTACCCATGCTGTTAACTTCATAGGTATTTCTGCATCAATAATGTAATACGAAAGTCCTCTGGAAGAAGCAAGAATAATTAATATACCACCTATAATTGGTATACTCTTCAAAAAGACAGAAACTATATTCCTATATTTAATATCCTTTTGTATAACAACCTCGACAATAAGGGAATAAATAACGGCTACTGCGCCAGTTTCAACAATTGTAGTAATTCCTCCAAAATAAAAAACCAGTATTATAATTGGTAAAATTATTTCCCATATAGATTCCTTAAAAGAACTTAATACTAAAGAAATTTTAAATTTAGTTCTTGGTATTTTACTTTTTACAGCAATAATAATCCCAAACCCAGATAGAACAAAAACCATTAAAAATCCTGGAATTATTCCACCAATAAACAGATCTTTTATACTTATCTGGGCAATAACACCATACAAAATTATAGGTAGGCTTGGAGGAAAAAGAAGTCCAATACTACCAGAGGCAGTCAATAAGCCCTGACTGAAGTTCTTTTTATATCCGCCGTCTCCTTCAAGTATAAATGCCAACAATGCACCAAGTGCAAGTATTGTAACACCTGAAGCCCCTGTAAATGTTGTAAAAAAAGCACAAACAAAAACAGCAGCTACTGCCATTCCCCCGGGGATCCAGCCAAAAAGAGCCTTAAAAAGGCCAATTAATCTCTCACCTGCCTTGCTCTCGGAAAGTATAAAACCTGCAAGAGTAAACATAGGTATAGCTGCAATAGTATTACCTGTGAGCATGGAATATGCTTCATTAGGAATCAATTCAAGAGGAGCCCAGGTACCTGCAAAAAGAATATAAGCAGCTCCTCCGAGTACAACAAACAGCGGTAACCCAAAAAAAGTAGATAAAATCAGTATAAAAATAAGGGGTTTTGCTATAACAGCTGCAATAGTATAATAGATATCATTTAAAGTTTCCATTATTAAAGGAACATCAGGTAGCAGGGAATACGAAATATTAAGAATGGAAGGAAAAGCTAAAATTATTCCAAGTATAAAACCACTCCTTATTATCCATTTTTTGGAAGAATTGTATTCTGTAGATGAAGAGAATCTAAATGATATAATAAGATATCCTATGGGTATAATAGCAGTTAAAAACCTAACTGGAAAAACACCAATTACCGTTGAAGCATCAAATACCATAAGGATCATTGATAACCCGCTAATTGCAAAAGCAAATGTTATAGTTAAAGATAAGGTTCGGTTGAATATATCAATAACAGTTCTGGTATTTTCCTTTAGCAAATTTAATCCAACAGTAATAGCAAGATGGTGATTCTTTCTGGATGTAATCATCCCGCCTAGAAAAGTAACCCACAATACAATATGAACTGTATATTCTGTACTGGCTTCAAGGCCTGATTTAAAAATAACTCTGAAAATAATTTCAACAACAGGTAGAATTGCTAATAAAAGTAAAGCTGAAGAGGCCAAAAAATCTTCTGTCTTAAGAAAATATTTTTTAATTTGCATTATTGTTAAAATTATTTCTATATTCTTCAATGTAGGAAATTACCTCATTGTAAATAGTTCTGGAAACCATGGAGCCAATAATCCCCTCATCGTCCTCATAAAGGTTTTTGACAATCTTATCCCATGCTTCAGCTATACTATTATTTGAAGGATTAACTGTAAGTCCATTATCGATCATTACCTTTAAGGCTGTTTTTTCCAACTCTACTGATTCCTGATTCAAAACAATAATTCGATCTTTGGTTATATCAAGAAAATCCTGATGATATTTTTCAGGTATTTTCTTCCAGGAACGCTCGCTAAAAACTATTGCACCAAGTAAAGGCGATATTGGAAAATTCAACATGTTATTTGCTATGGGAAAAATCTGATAAGCTGTTGCCAAAAGAGAAGAAAGTAACAGTGCATCAGAACGTCCACTCTGAAGACTGGATAACCAATCAATAGAATCTGAAGGTACTATGTGAAACCCAAGGTCTTTAAGAATCTTGGTAAGTACAACTTCCCCAGAGGTAAAACCAAGTTTTTGATTTTCAAGATCTGCAGGATAAAAGACAGGATCCCTAGAAAAAATATTCATCCATCCTGCTTTAGTCAGTCCAACAAGTTTGTAACCATTATCAATCATAATCTCATTATAAGTTACATCTATTTTTTTCAATACATAATCAAGTTCTCCTTCATCCCTGATTAATAATGGTAAACTAAGAACAAAAAGGTCGTTCGCTATCTTATTTAAGCCCATAGTAGACACAATCATTCCATCTAAAGCACCAACCTTCATTTTCCGAAGAGTATCTTCTTCATTCCCTGTAATACCTCCAGGATAAATTTTCAACTGGATTCTTCCTGCTGAAACACGCTTCCACTCAACAGCTATTTCATTTAAAGTTTTATCCCAGGGAGAATTTTTAGGAGCAAGACTTCCTATTTTTAATGTTAAAGAAAAAACTGCAGTACCTGTAAAAAAAACAAACATAAATATTAGTAGTTTTTTTCTTAATTGCATAAAGTATCCCCTATTATCAATATATAAAAAAATTCTCGTCTATATTTTCCAGAAGCCAACGTGCTTTTCGCTGACTAATAATATTTACTAATCTATTTTCAGGATCTATATCAACATCTATTGCAAGTGCCTTATTCAATATTGATTTAAAACTTTCCAGATCCTGAGTTACAATATATATTGATGCTGTGGAAACATACGGGGAGGCCTTATACCCCTTTGAAAGTTTAACCGAAGACTCTAAATGAAAAAGAACCTGATCTGTCTGTGACATAAAATTAGATGACAGCCCATGGGAATTATAATACTTAGCAAGAATTTCTCTTACAAAATAACCACTTTCAGGTTCAATAGAACGATAGATAAGTCCCTCAGGGATATTTGCAAACACTGAGATCAGTAAATCATGAATGGCACCACTGTTATAATCTTCGTTCAATTCCAAAGCCTTTACCACTAATGCAACAGATCCAGGAATTTCCATCATTAATTTTGGATTGAAACTGTCAACAGAAAATTCTCCAAGAACAGATGCAGCTTTCCAATATAGATAAGGAATTGAATCGCTTTCAAGATTTTTGAATGCGGTTTTCCAGGAGCCTTCTTCAAAAGCATCATTAAATCCAGGTGAGATCAGTTCAAGCCCCATATTTGCATAATTACCACCTCTGCGATACATAGCTGCTGCTCTCTCCAACAATCTGTGTTGTTCTACATATTCTTCATCTCCAAGAAGTTCTGCCGGTGACTGAAGAAAACCGTTTGCATAAGAGATATACCCACTTGCTAAAGCTTCAATCAATCCATGGTTACCAGGATCCGACTGCAGGAGACTCTCAAATGTTTTTAGTGCAAAAGGAAGGGCATCGGCAATGAATTCAGGATCTTCATCTGTCATAAAAACAGATCCACTACTATTTCCGGTAAGAGTATCTGCAACTATTCTTGTAGCAAACTGGTTAATTGAGCAGGAATTACTTACAAAAAGAGGTATAATAAGTAGTAAATAAACAATTTTTTTCATAAATCTTTATATTCAATATACATATTCATGTGTCAAAATCAACATTTTTTTTAATTAATATTCTTATTTCATGCTCTATTCTGCCAGATTCGTAATTCTTTATCAAATGCATTGGCAAAGAGCTGAACATCTCGATTATTCATAGATCCAGCTGATTTTGACATGACACCATAACTTCTAAGTTCTGTCATTGCATTTCGCATAGAAAGTCTTTCTCCAATATTATCAGCTGTAAAAACATTACCCCTGTCATCCAGTACCAGCAGTCCCCCATTCACAAGATCAGCCGCCAGAGGAATATCTCTTGTAATTGCAATATCACCTTTCTCTGAATTTTCATATATATACTTATCTGCTTCTCCTTCACCTAATGGAACTAATTGCATAGTTGACCATTTATTTTCAACATTGGGAATATTACAATTTGCTACAAAAACTGCTGGAATTTTTACTCTAATTGAAGCACGCAGTATAATTTGACGAATTTGACGGGGGCAAGAGTCAGAATCTACCCATATTTTCATTACTTTCCACTCCCTGGGATCCCTGCTGAAAAAATCTCAGCTGAACCATCCAGAGTATAGGAACCAAGTGATGCAGGAATCAAAAGGCTATCTCCTTTAGTTATATCAAAGGAACCCCCGGAAAAATTAAGAACAGCGTTCCCTGAAATGCATAATAAAATTCCAATTGATTTATTATTATTTATTTCTAATAATTTGTTTTTCTCAACTTGCAAGTATCCTAAACTAAATTCATTTGATGGTGTTATATACTCAAAAACACCTAATTTTATTTTTACAGGTTTAAGAATATTCTTTCCAGAAGGTTTAAAATTTAAAACTTTTATCAATTCATCAACATCGACATGCTTAGGGGTTAATCCTCCTCTAAGAACATTATCAGAATTTGCCATTAGTTCAATACCGGTACCTTCAACATAAGCATGAAGTTCACCTGGCCCCTGATAAAGAGCTTCTCCAGGCTTTAAGGAATAAATATTAAGAAATAATGGAGCTAATATTCCCTGATCAATTTTATAAAGTACTGAAAACTTCTTTATTAAAGCACCTTCTATTGAACTGTTATTTCCAGCCCAAATAAGAGCACTATCAATTAAACTCGTTAAATCTTTATCTGGTAGAGACATAAGAGTAGAAAAAAATTGTTTAATCTGAATTTCTTCATCTCCTTCAAACAAACCTTGGAGCTTTTCTTTAAATACTGAACTTTTTAGTTTTAAGAAATTAGACTCTATTAGTTTAGAGTCACAAAAACCACACATAGCTGTAAATGGAGTCAATGCACAAATTATTTCCGGTTTATGATTACTGTCCTTATAATTTCGATTAAATGCATCCAGAGGTACTCCTCTGTTATTTTCATCTCTATATCCTGCTTCTGCCTGAATTTTATTGGGATGAGCCTGTATAGAAAGAGGACTCATCGCAGAAAGAACCTTAAAAAGAAAAGGAATTTTATTACCAAATTTTATAATGTCCTTACCTAAAAGGTCATCAGGATAGCTGTTTATAAGTTCATTAAGTGGAATTTCTCTGTTACCAAGAATTGCTGATGAAGGTCCACGGGGATGATCCCCCATCCAGAGTTCAGCAAAATGCTCACCAGTTTCATTTATTCCCAGTAAATCAGGAATAAAATGACGGGTACCCCAGGAATATTTCTGAATCTTATTTTTTAGCTTTAATGGTTTCATAAATAAAAGTGTATCTGCCACTCCAAAGTTAGTCAATAAACATTAGCAGATAATAATTTTTCCCCTTGAATCTTACTGTACTTATTGCAAAATTATCAAAAAACAGGACATAATAGACTATAAAATAGTATCAGGAGCTTAAAAGTGTCTTATTCCCCATTACAGGTAGAGCGTTATAAATACGACCCAAAACTTCCGGAAGTCTTAAAAGGTGATATTCAAAAAATAGGAATTAACCCAAAAGGATCAACTACTTCTGAGTCAAACAAAAAAGAGCTGTCAGAACTTTTCCCTAGAACTTACGGGGCTCCATTTATAGAAACAATAACACTTAATGAAGGAATAAAACCTGCCAGTATAAATATTGGGGTGGTTTTATCAGGTGGCCAGGCTCCTGGAGGCCATAATGTTATTTCAGGACTTTTTGATGCAATGAAAAAAGCTAATCCTGATTCAAAATTATTAGGTTTCCTAAGAGGACCTTCAGGTATTCTTGAAAACAAAGTACTTGAATTAAACGCTGATATTATTGATCAGTATAGAAATACAGGTGGATTTGATATAATTGGTTCTGGAAGAACAAAACTTGAAACGACCGCGCAGTTTGATATTTGTGAGGATGTTTGTAAGCTTAGAGATATATCTGCCCTTGTAATAGTGGGAGGGGATGATTCAAATACAAATGGAGCAGTTCTGGCAGAATATTTTAAACAAAAGAATTCAGAAATATCGGTTATTGGAGTTCCAAAAACAATTGATGGTGATCTAAAAAACGAATTTATCGAAGTTTCATTTGGATTTGATACAGCAACAAAAACATATTCTGAACTAATTGGTAATATTGAAAAAGATGCTAATTCTGCTAAAAAATACTGGCATTTTATTAAACTCATGGGAAGAAGTGCTTCACATATATGTCTGGAATGTGCCCTTCAGACACAACCTAACATTGCTCTTATTTCTGAGGAAATTGAAAATAAACATAAATCATTAACAGAAATAGTAATAGATATGGTTAATGTTATTGTAAAAAGAAGTGAGCTTGGAAGCGATTTTGGAATTGTTTTAATTCCTGAGGGTTTAATAGAATTTATACCCGAAATGAAACAACTTATTTCAGAGTTAAATACACTTCTTGCTGACCATGAAGATCACTTTGGTACACTCCATACATTCGAAGATCAGTCCAGATGGATAAACCGCGAACTTTCCAGGGATTCATCCTATGTATTTTCAACACTTCCAAATAATATACAAAGACAATTGCTTATGGATCGTGATCCCCATGGGAACGTCCAGGTTTCCAGAATTGAAACAGAGAAATTGTTAATTCAGATGGTTTCATCCAGACTCGATGAATTAAAAAGCGAAGGTAAATACAAAGGAACTTTCAGTTCTCAGGATCATTTTTTTGGTTATGAAGGCAGATGTGCATTCCCTTCAAATTTTGATGCAGACTACTGCTATTCACTTGGATACAATGCATTTATTCTTGCATCCTCTAAATTAACAGGTTATATCTCTTCAATTCGTAATCTTGCAAAACCAGTTAAAGAATGGACTGCAGGTGGAGTTCCAGTAACAATGATGATGACTATGGAACAGAGACATGGAAAAATGAAACCTGTTATAAAGAAAGCCATGGTTGATTTGCAGGATAAACCCTTTACAGAATTTGCATCAAAACGGGACATTTGGGCATTGAAATCTTCTTATCTTTTCCCAGGTGCTATTCAATACTTTGGGCCTTCAGAAGTTTGTGATACAGCTTCTATAACATTGGGACTTGAGGGTAAGTAATATACCCTCAAGTCACAATATTTTTGATAATATAGTTTTCTAAAAAATTACTTTAAATATTTAGGTTTTTTCTCAATTATGGTTAAGAGTGCTGGTAACACAAAAACAGTACTCAACATAGCTGTCATTAAAGTGATTGACACCAGAAAACCAAAATAAATTATAGGTTTAAAACTTGCAAAACATAGGACAAGCATTCCTGCAACTAAAGCTAGAGTTGTCAGAATAATTGGCCTACCAGCAATTTCCAAAGTTAGTAATAGATGTTTATTAGTATCCTTTTTAATAATTTTCTTTTGCTGATCATATTGAACAATGAAATGAATCGCATCATCCAAACCAACTCCAATTGCAACATTGGTTACTAATAAAGTGAGCATGTCTAAAGGTATCCTAAATATTACAAGTGTTAAAAAATACACTGATATACTTATCATCAAAGGGAATAAAGATATAAGTGCATGTAAAAAAGATTTTAAAAAGAAAGAAACAACGATAAAAACAAGAAATAATGACAATAGAGCAGATAGAATTTGATCTCTATTTAATGCTTTATTCATAAGTAATAATGTCATAGTATTGCCCCACAAAGTGACATCTACTTCTTCTGGTAAATTTTCTTTTATTTTTTGATTAACATAGTTAATAAGATTTTCGCTGCCAAGCTCAGATAAATATTTATTATTAGCTCTATCAAAAACTTTAAGAAAAATTGTTATAGAACTCCCATCAGCGGCAATAAAAACTGTATCAGAATTAAGCGAGAGACTTTCACTTGAAATAATTTTATAGTATCTGTACAACATATTTATTAATCCACGATTTTCGGGTATTTGAAAATTACCACTAACTGCTTTATTCATATTTTTAAGTACTGCTGTAAAAGAAAGAAGACTAATTACATCAGAATAATCATCCAATGCAATCTCAAATGCATTTACCTGCTTTAAAACATCCTCTTTTAAAAAATAGTTTTTTCCATTCTCAGGCGCAATAAGAGTTATATTCAAAGCTTGCGATCCACCTGAGTGTGTAAGAATAAATTCTGTTTCTTCAACTAGACTATCATTTTTTGGGAAATAAGAAATATAATTTGATTCATGTTGGATTAGAGGGAATAAAATAATAGCTAAAACTATAATTAAAACAGAAACTACAAGTGTAATATATTTATGATTAATTGCTATTGAACCTATTTTAACTGTTAAACTAGTTAACCACCCTCTCTTTACAATAAACTCACTTCTACTATGCGGAACTGGTAAAATATATAAAACTGCTGGTAGAAAAAACAAAGATAGAATTGCACTGGAAAGAATACCAAAACTAATAGAGACACCAAACTCCTGAATCGGTCTAATTGTAGTAACTACCAACGTTGAGAATCCAATAATTGTAGTTAATGAAGCTAAAATAATTGTTTTTGTAACATGACTAACAGATTTTATTATCCAAAGTTTATCTTCATTTATGTTGGAAGTCGATGTTCTGTAATATTCATTTAATAAATGAATTGTATAAGAACTACCAATAGTCAGCAATAGCGAAGGAATAATAACAGTAACAACAGTAAAATCAAATCCCAAAAGTGACATGAACCCAATAGTCCATATAGTACCCATACCGACAACAATTATAGGCAAAAATATTGAACGTTTTGTTTTAAAGCTTATAAAAAAAACTATAACCATTATTACCAAAGCAAGTACAAGGAGTATTTTCAAGTCTCTAACCAGGTAAAATGAAGTTCGCATCTCTACTAGTATTTCTCCTGTTGTATGAACCGAGAAATTATCTTTTAGAGAATTAATAATTTTATAAAACTCTTTAATAAGAATATCAGTATCTTCAATTTTTCCAGTTGAAAAAATTATATTTAATACATTACCATTATCTGAAACTAAAAAACCATCTGCTACAGGATCATCCAGTAATCTTCTCTTAAAAATTTCAAGATCCTCTGCATTATTGGGAGCCTTACCACCAGGAGACATGGATACAGGAATTATTCTGGATCCTTCATATGCAAAAGATATAAAATTAAAAGGATTAACAGCAGTAGAAATTCCAGGAAGAGATGATATTTTTTCTATGGCAATTTCTAGGGCTCTTAGCTTAGAAATTGTAAAAGTATCTTCACTCTCTACAGATAAAAATATATATTGAGTAATTTCATCGTCAATACTTAATTTTTCTTCCATTATTTTAGTTATTTCGCTTTTTTCAGGCATTAGACTATTAATATCAGTTTCCAACCCAATGTTTAAAGCAAAG
>JAOZPU010000208.1:0-1868 GCA_029932585.1 Spirochaetia bacterium
TGGTTATTAGGAGTATTTTCTTAATGGATAACAATAATAAACGAAATAAAGAAAATCAGAGTAATAAAAAGAAACCGAAAAAGTACAGTTTTATTTTTTTAGGGATAGTAATAATTATTTATATAATTTTAGGATCTGTTAATAGCAATAATACCTTTGAAGCAATAAAATATTCTATAAATTTATTTAAAACACTTATACCTGTACTATCATTGGTTTTGGTCTTTATGTTTCTATTCAATTTAATTGATGAAAAAAAGTTAAAGGGGGTTATAGAAAAAAGTCCTCATTCTATTCAATACTTTATAATGACTTTACTAGGCACAGTAAGTCATGGCCCTATATATGCATGGTATCCTTTAATGAAAACTTTTCATGGGAAGGGTGTAAGTTATGGTCCTATTGCTTCTTTTTTGTATTCAAGGGGAATAAAACTTGCAATGCTGCCATCTCTGGTTGCTTATTTTGGATTAAAATATACTATTATTTTAACTTCTAATATGATTATTTTTGCTATTATAATGGGACTCTCAGTAGATCTACTGATAAAAGATAATAAACTTGAAATAACTAAATAAAAAATCCAGTTATTTTGAAGTAAAATCTCTGTTTACACCATACTATACATTGTGGAAATAATTGACCCATTAACCTATATATCAAAGAAATACTTTAATATAGATTACCTCTTCCCCTACCAGCGTCTGGTAATAAGTAATATTCTGGAGGCAGCTGGAGCAGAAGGGTATTCACATAAACCAGAAAGAAATCCGATAACTGGAAAAAATGAGATTTATGATACCAGACCCAATCAGATAGTTATCCTCCCCACAGGAGCAGGGAAGTCTCTCTGTTTTATGCTTCCTGCAGTACTTCTTCCAGGACTTACAATAGTAGTATTTCCCCTGCTCTCCCTGATTGCAGACCAGGCCAGGCGGTTGATTGAAGCAGGGATAAATCCCGGTATTTTAAGAGGGGGGCAAAACAAGGCTGAAAGAGACAAACTATGGAAAGATATAAAAGATGGTTCAGTCAAATTTATCCTTACAAACCCTGAAACAATACTAAAATCTAATATGCTGTCAAAAATAAAAGAGTTTACTGTTTCACATATTGTTATAGATGAAGCCCATACAGTATCCGAATGGGGAGACACATTCCGCCCTGTTTATTTAAAACTAAGCAAGCTTACCTGTGGATTTGAAGAATTAAAAACACAACCCGTTGTTACAGCATTTACAGCCACAGCATCAGAAAGTATTTTAAAGAGAGTATGCGAAATTGTTTTCCCTGGTAAAGATCCTGAACTTATTGCTGCTAATCCAGACAGACCGAATATAAGTTACAAAGTAATACATACAATTTCTAAAAACAGACAATTGATAGAATTACTAACATTATCAGGAGATGAGACTGTAGAATATCCTGTACTAATATTTTCCAGAAGCAGATCCGGAGCTGAACTAACAGCAAAAATGCTACGTGAGCAACTTGGCAGGGAGAATATATTTTTCTTTCATGCTGGCCTTGAGAGAGAAGAAAAAAATAAAATACAGGAGTGGTTTTATACTTCAACAGACGGAATACTTACTGCAACTATAGCATTTGGTATGGGAATTGATAAAAAAAATATTAGAACAGTTATTCATATGGAACCATCCTTAACAGTAGAAGCATATCTCCAGGAATCCGGCAGGGCTGGAAGGGACACTAAGAAATCTAAAGCAATTATGCTGATATCAAAAGATGATCTCCCGGATATCAATGCAAACAGCAAAAAGCAAAATCAACCAATCTCAGAATTGAGATATAAAGATTTCATTACAGCATTTATAGATAATAATCACTGTCGAAGGAAATCTCTTTTA
>JAOZPU010000208.1:1968-4435 GCA_029932585.1 Spirochaetia bacterium
AGATTTCATTACAGCATTTATAGATAATAATCACTGTCGAAGGAAATCTCTTTTAAAACTTATGGGTGCAGAATATAACAACTGCTTTGGGTGTGATGTTTGTGATAAAACAATTCAAACTAATAGAATAGGACAAACTGAAATAATAAATTTAATAAAAAAATACAATCGAAAACTTACCATAAGAGAAACAGCACTAACTCTTACAGGAAGCAGATATTCTGATGTGTTTGAGAAAAAACTATTTTCCTTAAAAGGGTTTGGCTCACTAAATAATTGGACCATCGATGATATAAAAGCGGCTGTTAATCAGCTGGAAAAAGAAAAAATTATTAAAATACCAACCAGAGGATTATATAAAAACAGGCTTCAGTTATTCTTCTTCCACTCCTTAAAGGCATTCTTATCCTGCTCCAGCCATAACCCAAAATCCCCTTCCACAATACCATCGAAAGTTTCCCAGGGGCTGTCTTTCTTTAACAGATAATTTTCATCTTTCTGCGCAACAATAGTATCAACAATTTTTCCATTATGGAATTCACCGGTATAGATCTTTCCTTCAGACCATGTATATTTTCCCTGACCTTCAAAAGTACCCTTTGAAAAAGATCCTTCATACTTATCACCATTATTCATTATAAGAGTACCCTGGCCTTCAGGTTCGCCAGATAAAACTTCTCCTGAATATTTTCCTTTGGAAAACTGAATATTTGAGACAAGACTTATATCATTATTAGTATCTGAACTACCAGGTCCTTCAGCAACAGAGCAGTAAGAAACACTATCCGGAACTATTCTGACAGCAGAATGGTACCTGCTCTGCCAATACCTTGCAGAAAGGCTTGTTATTGTTACACCCCGGTTGGGACCGTTTGAAATAGCATGTATTATGGAGTTCTGTCCAATATAGATAGCTACATGAGTAATACCGGAAGAGGAACCTGTAGCAAAAAAAATAAGATCTCCTGGTACAATTGAATCTCTTTTTACAGGATCTCCAAACCCAGCCATATTACGGGAAACCCGTGGAAGTTCAGGAACATATTTTTTATAGAGATATGTTATAAATCCGCTGCAATCAAATCCTGAAGGTGTTGTACCCCCGTTTCTATAGGATGTTCCAACCAGAGCCTGCCCTGGCTGAATTATATCCTTATATATATCCAGAGTAAAAGAACTGGAAAGTAATAATAAAAACAATGAACACAGGAAAAATATTTTTTTCATATCACTATTATATCACGATAAAAGAATCTCATCATTCTCAAAATCTTTATTTCTAATATTATGAAATTTCTCAACAAGAATATCAACTGTAAGATTTTTCTTTTCCTCACCTTTAACATCAAGAATAATATCCCCTTTGTCCATCATAAGAAGCCTGTTTCCATACTTAATAGCATGTTTCATATTATGAGTAATCATCATTGTAGTCAGATTATATTCATTAATATACTTAACAGTTAAATCCAAAATTATCTGTGCATTTTTTGGGTCCAGGGCAGCTGTATGTTCATCAAGAAGAATAAGGTCGGGTTTTGATAGAACCATCATTAAAAGTGTCATAGCCTGACGCTGACCACCGGAAAGCAATCCCACATTATCTTTTAAACGATTCTCAAGGCCCATATCAAGATGTTTAAGATGCTCTTTAAAGAACTCCCTCTTCTTATTAGTCAAACTTCTTCGTAAACCCTTAAAACCCTTGGTCAAAGCAATAATCATATTATCTTCAATGGTCATTTGCCCGGCTGTGCCAAGAGTAGTACTTTGGAATATTCGGCCTACATTTTTTGCCCGTTTGTACTCCGGAACCTTTGTAACATCTTTTCCATTTATAAAAATATTACCTTTAGTAGGAAATATATTTCCGGAAATTAAATTAAAAAGGGTTGTTTTACCAGCTCCATTACTACCAATTATTGTAATAAAATCACCAGGCTCAACCTTAATATTTGTATTACCTATAGCTTTATTTTCATTAACAGTGCCTTCACCAAAAATCTTTGTAACGTTTTTAATCTCAACCATACTAACCAGTCCTCTTTTTTGCTTTTGAGATTATTAAGGAAATAATTATTAGAATTCCTGTTATAAGTTTTAGATCATTTGGTGTCATATTTATGTAATAACCATAAAAACGACCTATATACATTATTCCTTTAAAAAGAATTGCACCTAAAAGAACTCTTAATGTAAGCATAGAGATCTTACTGGAATTAAATAGGAATTCTCCAATCATAACAGAGGCCAGACCGGTAATTACTATTCCTATACCCATATTTACATCTGCAAAACCTAAATACTGAGCTGCAAATGCTCCGGATAATGCAACAAGACCATTAGATAGTCCAAGACCTATAATTTTTAATAATTCCGGGTTAACTCCCTGGGTAATAACCATCTGTTCATTACCACCCATAGCTCCAAGGGTCAATCCTAAATCGGTAAGAAAAAAAAGATCCAA
>JAOZPU010000209.1 GCA_029932585.1 Spirochaetia bacterium
CTGATAAAGTAATTAGGTATATCGTAGGGGTTGTACTTATTGTTGTAGGAATTAGCTTGCAGGTAAGTACAGGTGGTTTCTGGTTGCTGGCTCTTATAGGCATTGTGCCAATTATTACTGCTGCAATTTCTATTTGTCCTGTCTACCTGCCTTTTGGAATATCAACAATCAAAGAATAAATATATTTAAAAGCTCTGCCGTAAAGCAGAGCTTATTTTCTTAACAATTATAAAAGCATAAATACTTTAATTGATGCGAGTACCAGGGCTGCTCCAATAACAATCTGAAATAATTTTTTCCATTTATGGCTGAACAGAAGATTTGTTATTTCAGACATGTAGTGAATTCCTGTCCAGAGTGCTGCACCCAGCAAAAGCTGCTGGTAAAATATTTCGGGAGTAGAAGTTTTCCCAAGAAAATAATGCCACATTATGGCAAAGGATGAAGCAAAAAAGGTCGTAACAGTGTTGCCCAGATAGACCTGTTTCATATTCATTTTTCCAATTCTGATTGCAAAGGGTATTTTTAAGGGCTTTAATGATGTTCCTATAAAACCAATAGAAAATCCACTTAGTATAGGTCCAAATAAACCACAAAATTTTACGATTGCTGGATTTGCATTCTGAAGATCCATTTCTTCAGGTTTAAAGTGAATTATAATTAAACGCAGCCCGTAAAGAATTGCAAGAATTCCCAAAACTATAATTAATGGTGTCTTGCTACTTGAAGTAAACAGCATTGTGCCCAGGAAGGATGTGATTATGGTAAATGCTGGAATCATTACAAACATTTTAATTTTCATTTGTTTTGGCAGTCCGGCTATCTTTTCTTTATTATCCAAAAGAATCATAAGTGCACCTAACATAATTATCCATAAAAATACATTTACTGCATCAAATACTGAATATTTGAATAAGAACATCAGCATTAAAATGGCAAAAAAACGGTCAAACTTAATTGTCAATCCTGCTGTTACAACACCGACAATTAGAATTGTCAGTACAAATGCTAAAATCATATCTACACCTCTCTAAAATAATTTTAAAATTTCTTCTACTTTTTTATTTACTACTTTATAAGCAACACGCTTACCAGTTCTTGTTGACTTTACTATGTCTAAAAACTCGAGTTTAGCCAGCTGGGTCGAAATAGTTGATTGAGATCTTCCTGTGTAGGGAACTATCTCACAAACACACTTTTCACCTTCTGAAATTAGCAGCTCTACAATTTTTAAACGAGTTTCGTCTGATAATGCTTTAAATATTTTTAGTTTTTTTTTCATATCCACCTATTGACATGTATCAATATATAGATATTATAAATTCAAGTCAATGGAGATATTATTTTTTTCATAATACTATCCTAAAGGATCAATCTTTCACTTGACACTTTTTACTAAGCTTACTACTTTGAATATGGTTTGAGGTAAAATCAGTGAAGCGGCTATGTACTACAATACTTAATATTTTTCTCCTTTTTTCAGCTTTACCTGTTTTTGCAGCCAATGCTGAAGATGATGTTTCCGGAACTCTGTTTCACCATGTTCTAAATGGCAATGAGATAACTTTTTTCCCTACAGCTCCTGCTGTAACCCTGCCTTTCGGCATGAGTATGCATCTGTTAATGCTTCTTCTTTCTGTAGCTCTTATAATCGGCTTGTTTCTTTTTTCAGTTAAAAAGGGAGAACGAAAACCAAAAGGAATGGTGGTTTTTCTTGAAAGTATAGTTCTGTTTGTAAGAGATGATATAGTCTATCCTGTTATGGGAAAAAAGAGAGGAGAAGTCTGGCTTACCTTTTTTTCTACTCAATTTATTTTTTTATCTGTAATTAATCTTTTGGGTTTAATCCCAGTATTTAAGTCTGCAATGGGTAATATTAATGTTAGTAGCGCCATGGCTTTAATGGTTTTTCTTTTAATATTTATAGTAGGAATTAAGAATCTAGGATTATTCAACTTTTTCAAAAACTCTTATCCGGAAGGTGTAAGTCCGCCAATAGGTATTTTTGTAGTTTTACTGGAATTTATTGGTCTCTTTACAAAGTCTATAGTGTTGAGTCTTCGTCTTTTTGCAAACATGTTTGCCGGGCACCTTGCAATTCTTTCTTTTCTTGTACTGATTTTTGTCATTAATCCCTTTTTTGGATTTATAGCAGTACCCTTTGCTGTTTTTACATATACTTTAGAGGTTCTTGTAGCGCTATTACAGGCTTTTGTATTTACCTTGTTAAGCTGTATTTTTATTATGATGTCGAGTACTCCTGAGGGAGAATAGATTATAAATTAGATTTGTAAGGAGATTTTATGGATATTACATTGTTGGCACGGGCGATTGCGGTCATTGGAGCAGGGATAGGTATTGCAGGTGGTGCTATAGGTATTGGTTTGATTGGTGCAAAGGCTATGGATGCTATTGCAAGACAGCCTTCGGAGAAGAAGGATATTAGAACGAATATGATTCTAATGGCTGCTCTTATTGAAGGGCTTGCTTTTTTTGGAGCTATTATAGCTCTTCTTGTTGTATTTATGTAATATCGGAGAAACCCTGTTATGGAATTATTTAAACTGGATCCGGGCCTTGCAATATGGACATGGATATCTTTTGGAATTCTTTTTTTTATACTCTGGAAATTTGCTTTTCCGGCATTAATCGGAAATATTAAAGAACGTGAAAACCTGATAGCTAAATCGGTTGATAATGCTGATGAAATTCAGAAACGATTGAACGATATTAATACTGAATATGCTGGAATCATAAAAAAAGCAAAATCTGAGGCAGATAGTATTCTATTAGAAACACGGAAAGAATCTGATATTTTAAAGAAAAAACTTCTTCTTAAAGCAGAGCAGGAAGCATCAGATATTGTAAAGAACACTAAAGATAAAATGCTGGAGGAACGTGAATCTCTGATTCTTTCACTTCAAAATGAAATTGCAGATTTCGCATGTGATGTTTCTGAAAAAATAGTAGGTTCTTCATTTACTTCTGATAAAGATCGTGACTGGGCTATGGAGCTCGCAAAATCATTATGAGTGGCAGACTGGTTGTTAAAAGGTACGTAAAGGCACTCTTTGAGATTGCAGATGCTGAAAATAACATTGATGCAATAGAACAAGACATGGCGGCAGTAACTAAAATCCTGAATGAGGCACCTTCTATTCGTCAGTATTGTTTTAAACGACATTCGGGTGTAAGTGCAGAGATTGACTTTATAAAGACAGCATTTATACCCTATGTTAGTGAATATACCGGGCGGCTAATTGTAACAGCAGTTGAAAACAGACGTCTTGCTGCTATTCCTTTAATACCTGCAGCTTTTAAATTACTTATGGAAGAAAAAAGTGATAAAGCTGAAGTTTTAGTGGAATCTGCAGTTAAACTGGAATCTGGTGTAGTGAAACAAATTAAAAATAAGATGGCAGAACGAACCGGAAAGGAAATTATTTTTAATACAACAATTATACCGGAAATTTTAGGTGGTTTTAGAATTATTTGGAAGAATAGAATAATTGATATGTCTGCCCTGGGAAGACTAAAAAGAGTAAGACAGCTTTTAAAGTAGTATATTGATATGAAGAATGGGAAAATAGGATGAATTATGAGAGATGAAATTAGACCTTCAGAAATAGTAGATATTCTAAAAAAGAAAATTTCCGGATTTGTCTCTGAATCTGAAGAGATAGAAACTGGTAGAGTAATTCAGGCAGGAGATGGGATTGCCCAGGCCTGGGGTCTTGATAATATACTTTCCGGTGAACTTGTGGAAATTGATACTAAAGATGGTACTATTGTCCATGGTATGGTAATGAATCTGGAAGAGGAAACTGTTGGAATAATTCTTTTTGGAGATTATGAACTGGTAAGAGAGGGCTCTCTTGTTCGAAGAACAAAAAGAGTTGCTGAAGTTCCTGTGGGAGAGGCTCTGCTTGGTCGTGTTGTTGATCCTCTGGGAAATCCTATTGATGGTCTTGGCAGTGTGGATACTACAGAAACAAACAGAGTGGAAGTAAAAGGTCCTGGAATTATTGATCGGCAGAATGTCGTTGAACCGCTACAGACCGGTATTAAAGCAATAGATGCAATGATCCCTATAGGCCGTGGGCAGAGAGAACTTATAATTGGAGACAGACGGACCGGTAAAACAACTATTGCAATTGATGCCATTCTAAATCAAAAGCAGGATGATAAAAAAAATCAGGTTTACTGTTTCTATGTTGCGATTGGGCAGAAACGTTCCTCTGTAGTTCAGATTGCAGAAACTCTTCGAACTCATGGGGTTCTTGAAAATACAACAATTATTGCAGCCACTGCATCTGATCCTGCCTCTCTTCAGTATCTTGCACCTTATTCAGCCATGGCAATGGCAGAGTTTTTTAGAGACAGTGGGCGGCATGCACTTGTAATATTTGATGACCTTACTAAACATTCCCA
>JAOZPU010000210.1:0-1114 GCA_029932585.1 Spirochaetia bacterium
AGCCAAAGTAGTAAATGCTTCTTCCGGAATCAATACAGCACCAACACTAAGACCAGCACCAAAGTGAGGGAAGCTGCGAACAGTCGCATCTGACCAGTTTAAACCAATTGTGGATGCAAAAGGGAGGGATGTAGACACATCACTTGAAAATGTAGAAAAAGAATCCTGCATATCAGTAACATTTACCTGGGCAAAAGCTCCGGAAACTCCAATCATTAAAATTATCAGTACTATAAAAAATTTCTTCATAAATATACCTCCAATTATGTATATAGTAATAGTTTACTGCTTTACTTGATAATAATCCAATTTTTTTATTAAAAAACCCCATTGACAATAATTCAAACCGGTATCATTCTGTTTCCTATGAATAATAACAAGAAATATTTTACAATCGGACAAATAACAGATCTACATGTGGGTAGAAAAATTCCCTTCCCCTCAGGAGAAGTAGATCTATACAAACAATTGGTTAAGGCCGTGGATAATCTAAATTCAATAGATCCTCCATTAGATATGGCTGTCATTTCCGGAGACCTTGCTAATCATGGAATAGAAGAAGATTATATACGAGTTAAATCCCAGCTGGACAGGCTTAATTTCCCCTATTTTATAGTAATGGGCAACCATGACCAAAGAGAAACTCTAAAAAAAGTATTTAGTGAACATACATATCTTGTAACAGATAATGAATTTATACAGTATACATTAGAAGACAAACCTATACGAATTATTGCACTGGATACTTTGGAACCAGGGACACACTACGGTTTAATGTGTGAAAAAAGAATTGAATGGTTAGAAAACAAATTGGCTGAACAGCCGGAAAGACCTACCCTTATTTTTATGCATCACCCTCCTATGGATACAGGGATGCCCTATCCGGATCATCTGGGAATGCACAACAAAGAAGCATTTGCTGCGGTAATTAATAAAAATCCACAAATTGAAGCCATTGCAAGCGGACATACCCACAGAGACTCAGTTTTAAGATGGAATGGGACTGTTGTGTATGTTACACCAAGTTCTGCATTCAGTTATGGACTTGAGTTTCATGATGTAGATGATGTCGACCCTTTACTGGAACCACCTGCAGCCAGAATATTCCGCTGGA
>JAOZPU010000210.1:1124-4386 GCA_029932585.1 Spirochaetia bacterium
TTGGGATCCAGAAGTAGGGCTGGTTGCTCATCTTAGTTATATTGGTAATTATGAATTTGGAATAACAGAAGGTGTGCCGGAACCACCTAAGAATTAGATTATGTTAAAAAGCATTCCCCTTTGATAGACAAAGGGGACAGGAATTGTTTATATCTAAATTCTTCCCATCCAAACAGGAACTCCAAGATATGCGGCAAGCTTTTCTGCATCTTCCAGCAGTTTAATTTTTTTACCATGATCAATTACATTAAGACGACCTGCATCCTGAAGAATAAGATTGATCTCATAACTTCTGAATGAGGAGCTTCTACCGGAACTACTGGAGCTGCCACTAACATGTTCAGATATAATTTGCAGAGCTACAATATCTCTAAGCCTGCAGTACTCTTTTAGTGGTTTTTGTTCAGGAGACTCATTTCCCTTCAATCTTCCTTTCCAGAAATAACCTGTTGTTTTACTAAAAACTATTGGTTTAGTTGAAACTCTGAACAGAAAAAATCCCGCAAAAAAGAATACTAAAGGTACAAAATTTACAATAAAGGGTAAAGACTCAGATGAACTACCACTGCTAATAGCTGGAGTCATCATTAATACAGGGACAACAAGCCCTATAACCATAAAAATACCCGAAAACATAAGATTCCCTTTAGTTGCTTTAAATCGTGCTTCCCCTGTTTTTTTATAAAATTCATGAGTTCGAAAACTGGTACCACCAGGTTTCAGAGGGCTCCATTCTGTTTTTTCTGCTATAGGGTTGTTAAATTTACTTAGATCCAGAGGTGTACCCGAAGCTTTAATTGCATCTTTAATAGAATCACCAATCTCCCCAATTTTTTCTGTAAGCTTTTCACCTAAATTTTTAAACATAATTGACTCCTTGTAATATTTTTAATAAATTCTTAAATATTTTCCAATAATTTAAGATTACTAACCGAATCCACAACCAACTTATCTTTTGCCTCATACCGCTCAAACAAATCTTTCTGTTTGATATTCATTTATATATCTTATTGCAATAATATTATAATCGATTAAATTCGTAGTTACACTATATTTTAGCTATTGTACTTTCATTTGGGTCTAATCTAAATCCCATAGGTTTTATCATGGGGACCCAGAATAATAAATTTAATTGTTTGATCATCTGTCTCACTGCAATCTGCACAGTTAACAAAAGAATCATCTCCTTTCTTACGACAGACATCACAGTATAGATATATAATAATGAAATTCCGTTTAACAGGACAGGAATAAAACCCCCGCCAATTACCTTTTAAAGGTTCCCCAAATGCTACTGGATCCTGAATTATCAGGTCCACTTTATTTTTAACAGTTTTTTTTATTGAAGCATGTTTTTTCAAAGCTTTTAAAAAGGCTGCTTCAAATTGAACTTCCATCAATTGCCAAATACCTCATCATAAGAGTACCATTTTGAAGATCCGTCTTTAAGTTTTGTCTGAGCTAATTCCATTGCTTCAATAAAAGCAGGATGTGAAAGAACAGGCTCACTATTCTGTTCATCTATCCTGCGCTTTAAAGTAAGTAAATATTGTGTAACCATATCAGCAACAGAGATTCTGTTTTCACGAGCAAAAATCCTGGCAAAGTCGGCAAGATCCTGATCGAGGCTAATATTTATTCTGGTTTTTGACATAATAACCCTCCTCCTGTTTCCATTATACACACAACAGGAATAGCGGTCAAATAATTCTATTACTTTCTAAACCTCTTTCAATATCTTCAATAAAAACTCCCACACAGAAGCAACCGAAGATATTTTTAACCTTTCATCCGGAGTATGGACATCCTCCATATCAGGTCCAAAAGAGATCATCTCCATGTTTTCCAGCTTATCACCAATAACTCCGCATTCCAGACCCGCATGGATAGCCATAACTTCAGCATCCTTTCCCTCTTCTCTTCTGTAAACATCTTTAAACACTTTAAGAATACTACTGTCAGGATCCGGTTCCCATGAAGGATATCTGCTTTCATAGTGAACAACAGCACCACCTGCTTCCATTATTGTTTTTACTTTATCTGCTATTTCATCATTTTCAGACATAATAGAAGATCGCTGACTGGTCTCAATTTTAATGTTTCCATCTGCAAGAACTACAGAAGCAAGATTTGTTGACGTTTCTACAAGCCCTGGAACTTTTCTGCTCATTTTAATAACCCCATGGGGCATTGAAAAAAGTATCCCAATAAGCCTGTTTGAGAAATCTTTTGTAAAAACCTTTTTAGGAACTTCATTCTCTTCAACAACCTTAACGCTCATATTGGTTTCAAGATCGCCAATTTCGTTTTTCAGAAAACTACTGTATTTAGTAATTGAATCAACTATTGATTCAGGGTTTTCAGCTGTAAAGGAGATAAATATTTCTCTGGGAATTGCATTATGTTTACCACCTCCATTGATATCATAAATATGTACATTCGTTTTAGCACTTATATCACGAAGTATTCTTACAGCTACAGAAATAGCATTCCCTCTATCCTCATGAATCTCAGCTCCTGAATGTCCTCCTTTAAACCCGGTTACCTGTAACTGGTAGGAGTTAGCTCCTGCTGGAAAAGACTCTTCTTCAACTTCAAGGTTACCAATGGTTGTAACACCACCTGCACAGCCAATGTAAAAAATTCCTTCTTCTTCAGAATCAATATTAAATAAAATTGTTCCATCTACTATTGAAGGGTCAAGTTCCAGAGCTCCGGTTAATGCAGATTCCTCATCTATGGTAAACAATGCTTCCAATGGACCATGTTCAATGGTTTTAGATTCTAAAACGGCAAGGGCCATAGCAACAGCAATTCCGTTGTCTGCACCAAGAGTTGTACCATCTGCTGTAATCCACCCCTCTTTTTCCAATAGCTTAATAGGGTCAACTGAGAAATCATGTATAGTTCCTGCATTTTTTTCACAAACCATATCTACATGCCCCTGAAGAACAACTCCCGGCAGTTTTTCCATTCCAGGTGTAGCAGGTTTCTTTATACAGATATTCTGAATTTTATCCTGCTTGTAGGTAAGATTATTTTTTTTACAGAACTCTTTAAGATAGCTTAAAATTTTATCTTCTTTTGTAGAGCATCTTGGTATTTGTGATATTTCATAAAACTGATTCCATACTACAGATGGTTCTAAGTTGATTATTTCTTCTTTTGTCATTTTATCCTTCCTGTATAGCTTTTTTTTGCGCTATATTAAATTTTATATAAAATATCCAGGTATCTTTTTAAAAGATCACTGATGGCACCT
>JAOZPU010000063.1:0-6390 GCA_029932585.1 Spirochaetia bacterium
CTCTTAAATTCTTTGTTTGCTTTTCTAATTCGTTCTGCAAGTTTATCTATAGGAACACGTTCCTGTTCCATAGAATCCCTAAACCTGATTGTAACTGAATTATCCTCTTTGGTATCATAATCTACAGTAACACAATAAGGAGTTCCAACTTCATCCATTCGCCTGTATCGTCGTCCAATTGCTCCTGACTGATCGTAGAATGTTGAAAAATCTTCTCTAAGATTTTTCTCTATCTCCTCTGCAATCTCTTTTATACCATCTTTCTTAACAAGAGGCAGAACTGCAACTGTTATGGGTGCCAGTTCAGGGTGAAAATGAAGTACTGTACGAACATCACCACCTTCAAGCTCCTGTTCTTCATAAGCATCGGAAAGAACCATAAGAACTGTTCTTGTTAATCCGGCAGAAGTTTCAATAACATAGGGCAGGTAGCGTTCATGAGTCTGATCATCCAGATAGGTAAGATCTTTACCGGAAAATTCCGCATGCCGGGACAGGTCAAAATCTGTTCGGGAATGTATCCCCTCCAGCTCCTGCCAGCCCATGGGGAATTCATACTCAATATCAAAGGCATCTTTCGCATAATGAGCAAGCTCATCTTTACCATGCTGATGGAATTTCAATTTGGTACTTCGTATACCAAGTCTATCGTAGTATTTAATTCTGGAATTCTTCCAGTATTCAAACCACTTCTCATCTTCCCCAGGTTTTACAAAAAACTGCATCTCCATCTGCTCAAATTCCACAGTACGAAAAATAAAGTTTTTGGTTGTTATTTCATTACGAAAAGCTTTTCCCACCTGTGCAATACCAAAAGGGATTTTAACCCTGCTGGTCTGAACTACATTTTTGAAGTTGGCAAAAATACCCTGGGCCGTTTCCGGTCTTAAGTAAACTATACTTCCGGAATCTGCAACTGGACCAAGGTGAGTAGAAAACATCATATTAAACTGTCTGGGCTCTGTAAAACTATCTTTTGCTCCACAGTTGGGACAAGCTGCTGTAAGATCAATATGATCAGAACGAAATCTGGCTTTACACTCCTTACAGTCAACCATGGGATCAGTAAAACTATCAACATGACCGGAAGCTTCCCAAACTTTGGGATGCATCATAATAGAAGCATCAAGACCAACAATATTATCCTGAAGCTGAGTCATCTCCTTCCACCAGTAATCTCTAATATTATTTTTTAGCTTGACTCCAAGAGGTCCATAATCCCAGGCACCTGCCATACCCCCATATATTTCACTGGACTGATATACAAGCCCCCTTCTTTTACACAAAGAGACTAATTTTTCCATAGTTACATCAAGATTCTTTTCTTTACCTTTATTGGCCACTTTCTACCTCTTTATCATTTTCATTCTTTACTGCTTCTTTTAACAGTCCAATAACATGATCAATTCTTTCCAAAGCTTTATCCACTCCTAACAACCGGAGAGAACCAAAAATTGGAGGAGAAACTTTACTACCCGAAATAGCTACCCTTAAAGGCATTAACATAGATCCAAGTTTAACCTTAACTTCCTCTGCCTTCTTCCGAAAAAGTTCCTCATTTTCCTCATCAGTTCTGGATTCAAAGCCTTCAACAAGCTCTCTTGCTCCTTCCAGAGCTATTATAGTTCCTTTAAAGTCCATTTTTTTAGGGATAATATCTGTTAATGTATAATTTCCAATATCTTTAAACAGAAACCTGGATAATTCAGAAATATCACTAATAAAATGAAGTCGTTCTGTCATAAGAGACATCATATTTTTAATGATAAGCATCTCTTTTTCTGTTATGGGTTCAGATATTATCCCATCTTTTTTAAGATAAGGAATAACTTCCTCAATTAGATCTGCTTCTGATTTTTTCCTTATGTACTGACCATTAAACCATTCAAGCTTTTTATAGTCAAAAACACCAGGTGACTTACTAATTTTTTCCAGAGAAAAAAGTTTTTCCAGTTCCTCTTTTGTAAAAAATTCCCTGCTGTCATCATAAGCCCATCCAACCATGGTTACATAGTTAATTATTGCTTCAGGAAGATAACCCCTCTTTCTAAAATCAACAACACTTGTAGAGCCATGTCTTTTAGACAGTTTCTGGCCATCTTTACCCATAACCATAGGGAGATGACAGTACAATGGGGGCTCCCACCCAAAAGCTTTGTAAAGAAGTATATGCATAGCTCCAGAGGGGATCCATTCCTGAGCCCTTAGAATATGTGTAATCTCCATTAAATGATCATCAACAACATTAGCAAGATGATAAGTAGGAAACCCATCAGATTTAAGTAAAACAGGGTCTGGTGATATATCCTTATTTTTTCTGGTAACAGTACCCAGAAGAAGATCATCAAAAGAGGTTTTTCCCTCTAAAGGTATTTTCAAACGTATAACAGATTTTAATCCATCTTTTTCGTTTTTATCTCTTTCCTCTATAGAAAGATCCCTGCAGTGCCGGTCATATCCATAGTTTTTTTTCTCTTTTTTTTGAACTTCTCTTACCTTATCAAGCCTTTCAGAACTACAATAGCAATGATAAGCCTTGCCATCTTCAACTAATTGATTTGCATATTTTGTATATAACTCAGTTCTCTCTGACTGTATATAAGGTCCATATGCTCCACCTTTTACAGGACCTTCATCCCAATCAATACCAAGCCATTCAAGGGTGTCATAGAGATCTTTAAGAGATTCTTCGCTAAACCGCTCTCTATCTGTATCCTCCACCCTTAAAATAAATTTTCCACCCATAGATCTGGCAAAAAAATAGTTAAACAGGGCAGTTCGAACTCCCCCAATATGCTGTAATCCCGTAGGAGACGGAGCATATCTTACTCTTACATCCATTTATTATTCCTTATACAGCCAATCAATGGCTTCTTTTGAAAATTTGTTTAAAACAAGAACAAGAACATTATCTTTAATACTTTCCAGCTCCAGTTCCATAGTTTCTTTTTTATATGAAGATCTCAGTTCCCTTTTACCTGCTTCAACACAGTTAAATTTTCCCTCTTTATCCAATTCAGAAAATGGATTTAAAGAATATAAAACCATAAGCTTAAGTATAGAAGGTACTTTGGTATTACATAGAACAAGAAGAGAATTTGCTGCTTCATCTCTTTTATTGTTTAATAACAACGAAAAAGAATACAAAAATCTAACCCATACTGCCTTATTTACACCCTTTAAATTAATAAACTCACCAAAAAAAACTTCCAGTTTTTCAGGATCTCCATCTATAAATTTTGGGACACTCAGAGGTATAACCATTTTTTTTAGTAATAGGGGTTTTACCTTTCTCAAATAATCTTCAAGTTTTAAAATTCCAGGCATATCAGATTTTATGAGATAAGTATTTGCAAGAATTTTAACAAGATATGTATATATATTTTTCTTTACATAAATACTGTTTTCCAGGTGCAAAACTAAATCATCCCAATTTTCAGATTCCAACAAAGAAAACATCTTCCAATTTATAATAAAATATGTATCAATAGAGCCAATTGCAAAAATAAACACAAGGAATAAATACCAACTGTCTTTAAAGAATTCCTGGCTGTAAACTCCACCAAGCATGAAAAAAGGCATCAAAATAACGATTAAAAACGAAAAAACCACTACAATATTGAATAAAATGAAAATTATCTTAAATTTCAAGCAAAACTCTCCTATAATATATAAGAGAGAGTTTACTTATTTCACTCTAAGGGGTCAACGGGATATTATTAATGAATAAAGTATCTTTAGAAAATCTAAAAATAGATTCATATATAAATCAACCAGTATTTCTGGATGAAAAATATATTTTATTATCACCAGATGTTTCCATATCAGTAGAGATGGTGCAGAGACTAAAAAAATGGGATTATAAAGAAATTAAAACTGATGGAATACCTTTTGAAGGTAACTCCATAGGAAATAGCTCAAATGGAGTATCTGCAACTGTTGAATCTAGCGAAAAGGAAAGCGAAGAACAAAAACTTAGCACTGATTTTACTAAGGAATGTATAACTTTTCTAACCAGGTATTATGACAATTTCAGAGAACTGGATACACTACCATTAGCTTCTATTTCTGAAAAAGCAAAAAAAATTATTTTCCAGCTTAAAGAACATAAGGATTTGCTGCTGAACATTAACTCTGAAGTAGCAGAATCTGAATCCTATATAATTCATCATAGTATAAAAACAGCTTTCCTTGTTTTAGCTATAGCAGATTTTTTAAAATTTCCTATTCACAAACAAATTGAAATTGGTATTGCTGCAATGCTTCACAAACTGGGAATGCTGTTACTTCCGTCTCAACTCTATGAAAAACAGGGTTCTCTGACTCCTAAAGAGCTGCAGGTAATTAGAACCCATCCTGTAATAAGCTATAAAACTCTAAAAAAAGCAGAATTCCCTGTTTCAATTTATATTGCAGTTCTTGAACATCATGAACATATTAATGGGAGTGGTTATCCAAGAAAACTTACCGGAGACAAGATATCATTAAACGGGAAAATACTGGCTGTTGCCTCTGCATTTGCAGCTGCGACAACAAAAAGACCCTACAGAAGTGGACTTGACGGCCATTCAGGCATAATGGATCTGTTAAAAGGTAAAGGAACGAAGTATGATGAAAATATACTGAGAACCCTTGTATTTATTATGTCTTTATATCCTATTGGAACATATGTTAAATTGTCCAACTCTGCAATTGGTGTGGTTATTAAAACAAATCTTACTACACCAAAACACCCAATATTAAAGCTTTTAGTGGATGATAAAGAGATACCGTATAATAATAAACCAGTATTACAAACACGCCCGGAAGATGATATCCAAATAATTGGAACTTTAAAAAAAGATGAAATAGCAATATTAAAAACAAAGCTCAATTTGTAATAGAAAATTCATGTTGACATTGAAACCTGATTAGTATAATTTTTGAAACCACCGGAAATATGATAAAAGATAAAATGAAAATTAAAAAGAACCTTACTCTGGAGAATTTTCTCTCCTCAGAACCTGGGTCATTAGAATACATAACTTATAGAAGTGAACTTAAGCAACATCTCAAAGATCCAGGAATTCTTGAAAGATCCGACAGGACAAGTGAACAATTACGAAAAGAAGCCCGTACAGTTATGGATGCTTTTGAAGCTGTGACAAACGGTATGTACAACCCTGTTGTTTTTGCTTCTCTGGAATTATTACCAGAGGATTCTATTCTTTCACTTTGGAAAGAGCTTATTTTTGCTATTCATGCATTTTATGACAAAAACTATTCTGAAATGGAAAACAGGCTTAATAAAATTGATAATAAAGCATCTCTTTCAGTGTTTAAAACCCTTCTTTTACAGCTATCAGGTAAAAGTCAGGCTAAAAGTCCTAATAATAAACAAAAATTATTTATTGATAATATAATAAAGGACAGATCTTTTATTCGAAGTGTTATTTCAGAGATTATCGAAAGCCTTGAATATGATATGGAAGAACTCTTTTTAGAAACAGCTAATCTTATGTTACAGGATCTTAATAGAAACTATAAAGAACCTGCATATAAATTTGCAATTTGGAGTATAGAAACAGCCTCAAAATACAAATATTCACCAACAGAGCTTGTTACCACATGTAAAAAGTTATTTGGAAATACTCTTGCTTACAGGCTGACTGCTATTGCCCTGGAAACTGAAGAACCTGACATTAGTTTACTTTTTTGGATGCAAAGTCTAATTTCCAGACTTAAATCAAGAGATCTTACATTAGATGAAACAGGTGCATATTTTACAGTTATGTCGCGAATAGCTGGAGAAATACAAACCAGTCAGGATAAATTTTATCTTGAAAGTCTGAATGGTCTCATTGATAATATGAAATATGAATTAAAAAATAAGTTCCCAAAGGTTTCATGTAATACAGAAAAATATAATAACCCCTTTGATATCCTTATAAGTCTTAGTACAAATTATTCCAGTCTGGAAGAAAACAGAAACCGTCTGGCTGCTCTGGAGACTGAGAATACTAGTAATAACCCGGCAACCAGTAATAAAGATTTAACCAACATCAGTGTAGAAATATCCAAAATAAGCAGTAATAAACCAATACAGTTAAGCCTGTTTGATTAGGAGTAAACATTGGAAACTATAGATTTACTTAAATTTTTTAATATATCAATTGATTCAGAAGATTCGGAAGTTGAAAAATCTTATAATATAATAAAACAAAAACTAAAAAACTCCCGGGAACAATCAGAACTTTTAGAAAACTACAATAAAATCTCCACTAAAGAAAAACGTTATCTTTACCTTTTAACTTCCACTAAAGGATTTCAGGAAATATCTGAACTTGATAAGGAAATAATTTCCCGGCCAAACTATATTGGACCAAGACAATGGCTGGAGCTTCTATAAAA
>JAOZPU010000063.1:6490-14069 GCA_029932585.1 Spirochaetia bacterium
AGCTTCTATAAAATAATTTTTTTCTGTACAAAGCTTTGTATTCATATTAGAATTCAGTTTAAATTTGGCTATGCAGGAGTAAAAATGAAAGAAGTAAGTATAAAACTGGTAAGTGGAGAAGAAAAAACTATTTTATATGGCACAAGAGTAAATGAAATTTTTGGCAATTTACTAAAAGAAAAGACAAATAATCCTGTTATTGCAGCAAGAATAAACAATGAACTTGTAAGTTTAAGTTTTAAAATAGAAATTAATTCAAACGTAGAACCAGTAAGGCTTTTTAGTAATCCAGGAATAAGATTATTTAGAAGAACTCTGTCATTTATACTGGCAAAAGCATCTGTAACCCTATTCCCTGAACGACATCTGGTAATTAGCCACTCTTTGGGAGACAGTTATTATTACTATTATAATGGTCAGGAAGAGATATCTGATAAGGATATTGATCTTCTGCAAAAAGAAATGGATAGAATAGTAAAAAATAGATGTGATATTGAAAGAAGGGTAATTTCCTATAATGAAGCTATAAATTTTTTCCAAAAAATTAATCAACCAGCAACAGCTAAACTTCTTAAATACAGAAATGATTCAAAAATTCCAATATACTACTGCGGAGGATTTATTGATATCTCCTATGAACCACTTCTTCCAAACACAGAATTACTAAAACCATTTAAAATTCACAATTATGCACCAGGCTTCCTTCTCAGATATCCAAATAGAAAAACACCGGATAAACTTGACCCTTTTAAAGATATGCCATCTTTATTTTCAGTATACAAAGAATATAAGGCCTGGGGGAAAATATTAAATGTAAACTGTGTAGGAAAACTTAATGAACTCTCTGAAAACAGAGAAATTAAACCATTTATTCGTGTTGCAGAAGCTCTTCATAATAAAAAAATATCACAAATTGCTGACAGTATTGCTGAAAGAAGAGAAAATGTAAGAGTAATTCTTGTTGCAGGCCCCTCTTCATCAGGTAAAACAACTTTTACTAAAAAACTATCTATTCAACTAAGAGTTATGGGGTTTAATCCAGTTAGTATTTCTCTTGATAATTATTATCTGCCTAATAATGAGGCTCCCCTGGATGAGCATGGAAAACCTGACTTTGAATCACTCTATTCTCTAAATATTGACCTTCTAAATAAGCACCTGTTACAGTTATTTGAAGGTAAAGAAGTTGAAATCCCTATATTTGACTTTAAAACAGGGAAACCAAAGGATACAGGAACTCCTCTGCAGTTAACAAAAAGAAATATACTTCTTATTGAAGGTATTCATGGCTTAAATCCAGGACTTACTCCTCAGGTTAAGGATAATCTAAAGTATAAAATATATATATCAGCACTTACACAATTAAATATGGATGATCATAACAGAATACCAACAACAGATAACAGATTAGTTCGAAGAATGGTTCGCGATCATCATTTTAGGGGAAACAGTGCAGAGATAACTTTAAATATGTGGCCATCTGTCCGGAGAGGTGAAGAAAAAAATATATTCAGATTCCAGGATCAGGCAGATTCAGTATTCAATTCTGCACTGGACTACGAACTGGCAGTATTAAAAATTTATGCAACCCCTATACTTCGTACAATAAAACCAGGAAATGATGTATACAATGAAGCTATACGATTACTCTCTTTTCTGGATAATTTTTCCAGTATTCCACCTCAGTATGTTCCGGACCAGTCTATTTTACGGGAATTTATAGGCGGGAGTGCTTTCTCCTATTAGGAAAAGCGTAAATTTTATGTTTTTACAAACTTTTCTAATACTGCTGCCCCTTTTTGTGCTGATATTCAGCGGGTTTTTAATGGGGCGTATTGTAAAACTCTCCGAAGATACCCTTCTTAGAATACTTGCAGATTTTTTTATGCCTATGCTTGTTTTTTCATCCCTATATCTGTCACCTGTATCTCCTACAGAGATGATTACACTCTCCGGGGCAGTGATTTTTGTTATTATCCTAACCCTTGTTGCGGCAGTTATATATACAGCTTCAAATAAAGCAGACAAAAGAACCTTTCCACTACCTGTTATATTTATGAATTCAGGTTTTTTAGGTATACCATTGATGCAGCTATGGGGTGGGTATAACGCAACAAATATAATAATTATCTACGATCAAATACAGACCTTTTTTATTTTCACCCTTGGCTATTTACTTCTGGAGGGAGGTTTTTCTACTAACGGCATAAAAGCATCTGTAAAATCTCCAATTTTATGGGCCGTAATTGCAGGGTTCTCATTTAATCTTTTTAACATTTCACTGCCTGTATCTTTAATAAATACTTTTTCTTTTGGAGGTAATGCAGCTCCTCCATTGGCAGCCTTTGCCCTGGGGCACAGTCTTTCCGGAAGACAGAAGGGGAAAATAAGTATTCATGTATTTGCTGGGATAATACTGCGTATGGCAGGAGGGTTTCTTTGTGGAATTCTTGCTGTCAGGTTATTTGATATAAGCGGTTTAATGAAAACAGTTATTCTGGTTACAAGTGCTCTGCCTGCAGCAGTTTTTTCTTATGTATTACCAGCAAGATTGGGTTATGACAGCAGTATACCCAGAGAAATTGTCATTATCTCAACCATATTAGGTGTATTTACTATACCACTCTCTTTTTATCTGGCTGGAATTTTATAAAAAAGCACATTTAATTTAATTGCCTTTAACTTCTTGATTTTTTGATACAATGGTTTATACTGCACGTATGAACTACGAGCACAAAAGCCCTATTGATTATAATAAAGCCATGGAAATTACAGGTAACGATACCGAATTATTTGAAGCGTTACTGGAGGCATTTGTTCAGAGTAACTCTGAATATATTTCCAAAATAAGTAAAGCTGTATCTTGTAAAAATGCAGAAGACTTGAAATTATATGCACACCAGGCAAAAAGCGGGCTGGCAAGTATTGGAGCAACAATTGCTTCACAATTTGCCAAAGAAATGGAATATATGGGCATGAAATCAGATTTAACTAATATTGACAAAATATTTAAAGTTTTTAAAAAGGAACTGAATCTTATAGAAGAATATGCAACAAATAAAGACTGGATTAAAAAGGACTACTAAATGGATAAGAAAAAAGCATTGGTTATTGATGATCAAAATATTAACAGAGTTTTTATAAAAACTTTTCTTGTAACAAAAGGATATGAAGTGAATACTGCAGAAGATGGTCTGGAAGCATTAAATATGGCAAAAGAGACATCCTATGATCTTATTTTTTCTGATATTGAAATGCCCAATATGAATGGTCTTGAATTTCTAAAGAATATTAAACAGGAAATTAAATATAAAAATATCCCCATAGTTATGCTTTCCACTTTGGATAAACCGGAAGTGATAGACAGAGCAATGAAAATGGGAGCAACTCATTACATGGTAAAACCCTTTACAAGTGAAAAAATGGACAAAGCTTTTTCAATAATTGAAAACCTTTAATACTTTTAAATTCACTTAAGGAGTCTACTTTGTCTGAATTTAATAATGAGTTTTTTACAGATATTATGGAATCTATAGAACATCTGGAACAATCGCTTTTAGACTATGATGAAGCTTTGTCTAAAAATGAGAATAATCCTGCCCAGATACATATAATATTTAGAAATGCACATAATTTAAAAGGAATACTGGCTCTGGCTCAATTTGAAAATTCTCAAAATCTAATTCATATAATTGAAGATAATTTTGATTCAATTCGTAATGGTAAATCAGTAATGTCACAGGATCTTATTGATAAAAGTCTAAAATCCCTTGATCTTATTTCAACAAGCATGTCTGAAGGAAAAGAAAATCCGAACGATTTTATCGAATTAAAACAAGCACTGGAACCCTCAATGGGTATAGCTGAAATTAATCCAATTCTTCCATTTGAATTATATTCTCACGAAAAAGAAAAAACAATTCAAAAATGCAATGGAAACTCTGCATTTTTTTTAATTGAAAAGCTTATTAAAAGTAATATTGATAAAGAAACTTATTCTAATCTTCCAATATTTCAGGATGTACAGGAAATTGGAACTCTAATTGGATTTAGACCTGAATGGGAAAAGTTAAACAAAAAATCAGACGATGATCTGCTCCGTATTTTTTTTACTACTGACAAAAAAGAAGATGATCTGTTTTTTATAATATTTGATCCACTTAAACCTTTGGATAAAAGTAAGATTTGTACTTTTTTATCCAAATCAATAGATAGAGATAATGCAAAAAAGGTAATAGAAATAGATCAGGAAGTAAATTATTCTATTCCGGAAAATCTAAATATACTATTAGTAGAAGATGATTTCATAACCCGAACTCTGGAATCAAAAATTCTATCACAATTCGGAACCTGCAATGTTGTTGTTAATGGTAAGGAAGCTATAACTGCATTTAGAAACTCATTACGAGAAAAAAAATACTACGATTTAATATTACTTGATATTATGCTTCCTGAAATTGATGGAGAGGGTGTTCTTGCAAAAATAAGAGCCCTTGAAACGGGAAACGGGATATCCGGTCTGGATAGAGTAAAAATAATTATGGTATCATCCATAAACAGTATTGAAACTATTAAACATAGTTTTTCTGAACAGTCTGATGCTTATATAATAAAACCATTTACAGAAAAGAAACTGCTACGGGAGCTTAGGCATATTCCTTTTAAATAACTTTCAATAACATAAGTAAGGGCACGAGAAGCCGTGCCCCAACTCTCTAAATCCTAACTCTCGTTTGCAGTCTTAAGCACACACTGAAGAAGCACATTTACACCATTAGTACAATCTTCATAGCAGACAATCTAGGTTCCTATGATATAGATACAGTAAAAAAACTTATTATTACTTGATTCCACCCGCATCCATGCTTATACTGTATACATGGAAAAGATGCAGATATTATTTCCGGAACCTCAGCTAAAAATTCTTAGGGGAATTGCAAAAAAAAATGATCGACCTGTAAGTGAACTTGTAAGAGCTGCGGTTAGTTTCTGGATAGCCCGTAATGGTATATTTGAAGCAGAAATTATTTCAGAACCTCCACCTGTTTATCACTGTGGAGAAATTCTCGTTAATGCTGATAAATTAAGAAGCCTTGCAAACAGCGACAGAGAAAAACTGTGAAAAGCCTGGATACAAATATATTACTTTACTCAATTAATACTGATTGTTCCGAACATACAATTTGCAGACAACTTGTAGATAAAGCATTAAGGGAAAAGGATTCCTGGATAGTAGCTGATCAGGTTTGGTTTGAACTTTACCGTCTTTTACGTAATCCTGTTGTTCTTCAGAACCCTTTAACAGCATCTCAGGCAGCAAAAACAATAGACTGGTATAGGGAAAAATCGGGCTGGCTGAAATGTGCATGGGAACCAGATATGATGAAAAGTCTAAAATTGCAATGGGAAGAAAAAATGTTTCCTGCACGTAGAAGTTTTGATGCTATTCTTGCTGTAACAATTAAGGCTCATGGTGTAACTGATTTTTATACCAGAAATACTAAAGACTTTGAAAGCTACAATTTTTTCAGTGTTATAAATCCTCTTTAATTCTCTGAAATATATTCGTCCTTCACAAAATAAATTTCAGCCTTTAAAAAAAACTTATTTTAAGAGTAAGGGCACGAGAAGCCGTGCCCCAACTCTCTAAATCCTAAACCTCGTTTGCAGTCTTAAGCACACACTGAAGAAGCACATTTACACCATTAGTACAATCTTCATAGGGTGTATCTTCAACCTCGACATGGCTTCGTCCATCAATAGATGGAACAAAAATCATAGCACCCCGGGTAACCTGATTAACTTCACTCATGTCATGACCAGCACCGGAATACATCTTCATAGCAGACAATCCAAGTTCTTCTGCACTTTCAACTACTCTGTCATTGAGTTCCTGATCAAAAGGAGCATGAGCAACCTTCCAGAACTCTTCAGTTTTAATAGGACATCCCCGTCTGGCGGCAATTATTTCAAACTCAGCCTTCATCATTTCCCAGGCTTTAATTGCATGGTCATCATCCCAGGACCGAATATCAACAGTAAAATGAACCTTACTTGGAATAATATTTCGTGAATTAGGATAATTCTGGATCTCTCCAACAGTTCCAACCATATTCCCCATCTGATGAGCTACTTTATTTACAACAACATTCATTTCAGAAAAAGCAAGAAGAGCATCATTTCTACCAACCATAGGAGTAGGCCCAACCTGATTTGCTGTTCCTTCCAGCCAGATATCGTACCAGTGAAGACAGAGAATACCTTTTGGAGCACCAATCTGTACCTTTGCTGCTTCAAGCTGAGGTCCCTGTTCAATATGCAGTTCATAAGCCGCATAGATATTCCATTCCTTATGTGATGCAGGAAAAGTTCCTTTATAGCCAATTTTTTCCAGTTCTTCTCCAAAGACAGTTTTTCCATCCCTATCCTTTCGTTCATAAGCCCATTCTTTTGTATGATTACCGACCCAAACACCGGAACCCATACATGCAGGAGCAAACCACCCACCCTCTTCATTTGTCCAGTTTGTAATTATAAAATCTCTCTCAAGTTCAATATTATTTTCCTGTAAAGTACGCATTACTTCGAGGCCTGCGAGTACTCCAAGGATACCATCAAATCGTCCGCCAGGTTTCTGTGTATCGAAGTGAGAACCTGTCATAACGGCTCCAAGCTTTCTGTTCTTACCAGGTCTTACTGCAAACATATTACCCATTTCATCAATGGTGACCTCACAACCAGTCTCTTTATACCATTTCATAAGAAGATCCCGACCTATTCTATCCTCTTCTGTTGCAGCACATCTGTCCAGACCTTTGTTTGGAGTTGCACCAATTTCTGCAGAAGCCTCAATTTCGGTCTGCAATCTTTTACCATCAATTCTTAAGTCTTTATATTCCACTGTTATACTCCTTTATATTAATCAAATACTGATAAGTCTTTGTAAAGGAGTATTATCATACAGGGAACCTGTGTTGTCAATCTAAACATTTAAATAATTTTGGGCGCCCGGGCGGGCTATACGGGGGTTCCGTATTTTATATGGGCGGATATGGAATCCGCCCATACAAAACACCGCCTTCGGCGCCCCTACTATCCCTGGCGTTTGTCTTAGGTCTGTTATTTATCTAATTCCAAAAAATCAGGAAACATATAAAGAATCTGCCCCTCTGATGTAACTTCCACAGTTGAATGCCCCCGGGAAGCCAGACTATTTAAAATAGTTTCTGTTTCCTCTATAGGGGCATCTATAAATAAAGCGGTCCTGGCAACTGTCACTTTCCCACCGGCCTTTTTGGCAGCCCTAAGCACTTTATTTTCCAGTTCAAGTTTTCTTTTTTTTGCATTTGGTTTGCTGTCTATTATCTTTTTACTTTTTGCAGCCAATCTGGAAACTCCCTTAACAAGAGATCCTGCACCAATCGCAACAAGAATCCACTGCCAGATAGAAAAACCGGGATGCATTCCCATCCAGTGTCCACCACCGGAAAAATAAAATGGAATGGATATCATTATTATACCTGTTATTACTTCACCAATTGCACTTTTTCTCTGTCTTCCCATTATTTTATCCTGTTTT
>JAOZPU010000063.1:14169-15917 GCA_029932585.1 Spirochaetia bacterium
CAGCTCCCAGGGACTCCAGATGAGGAGTATAAAGTTGACAATCTATCATTGAAAACCCTAATTTGCCCAGGGTCTGTGCAAGGACAATAAATGCTGCTTTTGATGCATCAGTTTTTTTTGAAAACATTGACTCTCCAAAAAATACAGAGCCTATAGAAAGACCATACAGTCCTCCTACAAGTTCATTATCCTCCCAGACTTCTACAGAATGCCCCCAGCCAAGCTCATGAAGATAAATATATGCATCTTTCATCTCAGATGTAATCCAGGTACCATCCTCATGTTTTCGGGGTATTCCACCACATGAATTAATAACTTCACTAAACTGATTATCCATGGAAAATGAAAATTTCTGCTTATTAAAATTACGCTTCATAGATTTTGAAATATGAATATTGTCAGGAAAAAGAACCATTCTGGGATTTGGACTCCACCATAAAATTGGTTCACCAGCCGAATACCATGGAAAAATCCCCTGCTTATATGCCGAAAGAAGCATTCCCGGAGAAAGATTTCCCTCCATTGCTACAATACCCTCAGGACTTGCTTTTTCCACAGAAGGAAATGGGAAATATTCAGTTTCATCAATATACGGAAAAGAACTATCCACAACCTAGCTCTTAACAGTTATTACAATATCATCATTTTTAATATCTGCTATTGCCTCGCCACCATTTTTCAGCTTACCAAATAAAATCTCGTCCACAAAAAAGTTTTTAATTTTATCTTCTACCATTCTTGCAATATTCCTGGCTCCGAACTCATATGAATAACCATGTTCAGCAATCCAGTTTTTACAAACAGTAGTAACTTTAATAGTTACATTTTTTTCACTTAACAGTTGGTAAAATTCTTCAAGCTCTTTATCTACAATCTTAAGAATTATATCATTCTCCAGCTTATTAAATGAAATAATTTTATCCAGTCGATTTCTGAATTCAGGACTGAAAGTTTTATTAACAGCTTCTGTTATGGCCTCATCTGTAATTTTATTATCACCAAAACCTATCAGATCCTTTCCAATATCCCTGGCCCCTGCATTACTGGTCATAATTAAAATAATATTTCTAAAATCTGATTTTCTTCCATTGTTATCTGTAAGGGTTGCGTAATCCATAATTTGCAGCAATATATTAAAAATATCCGTGTGAGCTTTTTCAATCTCGTCCAGTAATAAAACAGCATGAGGTTCTTTTCTCACTAAATCGGTAAGAATACCACCTTCATCAAACCCGACATAACCTGGAGGGGCTCCAACAAGCTTACTAACTGTGTGCTTTTCCTGATACTCACTCATATCAAACCTGTGAAGCTTTACCCCGAGGGTATCTGCCAACTGTCTGGCAAGTTCTGTCTTACCAACCCCTGTTGGACCGGCAAAAAGAAATGATGCAACAGGTTTGTCTTTTTTACTAAAACCAGCCCGGGATCTTTTTATTGCCTGAACAACAGAGTCTATGGCAATATTCTGACCAAAAACAAGGTTCTTTAAATTATCTCCAAGGTTTTGTAACTGATCAATTTCACTGCTTGAAACTGTCCTTTCAGGAATACCAGCAATTCGTGCAATAACTTTTTCAATTTCTCCCTCATCTATTTTTGAAGGCTCTTTATCTTTATCATCTGTTCTATAAGAAAGAATCTGAAGCCATGCACCGGCTTCATCTATAACATCAATAGCTGCATCCGGTTGATGTTTCTCTCTCATGTACTGGGAGGAAAGCGCAACGGCAGATTCCAGAGCTTTT
>JAOZPU010000211.1 GCA_029932585.1 Spirochaetia bacterium
ATCCTAAAGCAAAAATTATTGTATCCAGCGGATATGCAACCGATCCAATAATGGCAAATTATAAAGACTTTGGATTTATAGGAATAGCAGTAAAACCCTATAGTTTTAAAGATCTGGAAAAAGAAATTGACAGAGTTTTAAAGTTAAATTATGAGTAATGATATAAAAAGTTGCTAAACACAACCTATAGTTGTATACTATATACCAATAGGATCAAAAAGGAGTTAGAAGATGTCAAGTGCTGTTAAAGTATCAGATGATCTGGTAATAAAAGCTAAAATTAAATCAAAGATATTTAAACGTTCAATTGCCGGACAAATTGAATATTGGGCAAGCATTGGCCAGGTGATTGAAGAAAATCCTGATCTTCCTTTACCTTTTATCCAGGAAATTCTTACAGCAAAAGAGGAAATTAAAGCAGGATTGGGAACCCCTTATGTTTTTGGTGAAGGTGCATGAATGAAATTACTAATATTATCCAATCTCCATTATTTGCCAGTCAGAAGAAAAAACTGCAAAAAAACCAAATAAAAAATTTAGATGAAGCAGTTCGGAATATTGCTCAAAACCCCAAACTTGGATCTGGGAAAGTTGGGGATTTAAGTGGTGTTCAGGTGTATAAATTTAATTCGATAAACTCATTGGTACTCCTGGCATATGAAATAAGCGAGAACACTCTGTTCCTTTATTCTTTTGGATCACACCAAAATTTCTATAAAGAACTTAAGAATTATATTAATCGGTGATTCAAACTCTCCACTCCGCCTATTAACACAGAGTTTATAAATTCATAATGGATGATGCTAATTCTATAGCCATTTCTACTATTACAAATTATAATTGATGCAAATAGTGGAGGAGAACAAAATGGCTCATTGTATTGCAGCAGATGGTGAACAGCTTCTTGATAAAGAAATTAAGGTCCTGGATAAGGGTTTTGTACGATTGGTTGATTATCTTGGAGATGATTCGAGAATTGTGCAGTCTGCCAGGGTTTCCTATGGTGAAGGGACAAAGAGTTACAGAGAGGATAAGGGGTTAATCGATTATCTCTTGCGAAATGATCACACATCCCCCTTTGAACAGGTCAGTTTTACCTTCCATATAAAGATGCCGATAGTTGTTGCCCGTCAGTGGATTCGGCACAGAACTGCAAAGGTTAATGAAATTTCCGGCCGGTACTCTGTTATGGCAAGTGATTTTTATGTTCCTGCAGCAGAAGATATCGCATTGCAGAGTGATGACAATAAACAGGGACGGCAAAATGAACCTGTTTCTGCAGAACTTGCAAAAGAGATTCAGGATATTATTTCAGAAGAGCAGGAAAGAGTGTATGAAACATATACCAAACTTCTGGATATGGGCCTTGCCAGGGAAATTGCCAGAATAAACCTTCCTTTAAGCCTTTATACAGAATGGTACTGGACAATGGACTTACATAACTTATTTCATTTTTTGCGTTTAAGAATGGATGCACATGCTCAGAAGGAGATCCGGGTATATGCTGATGCAATATTTGAGATTGTGAAAAAAATAACTCCCATGGCTGCAGAGGCTTTTGAAAAACATCTGCTAACCGGGGTTGCTTTATCCGGTTCTGAACTGGAAGCTGTCAGAGTTATGACCAGTGGAAAGGAATGTCCTTTAAAAGGTAGAGCAAAAGAGATTCTTTTTGCAAAGCTGGGTATGAAAACCTTCGAATAAACTATGGAGACAATGATGAATGTGTATGAAGTACGAAAAAGTATAAGAACTTTTCAGGAAAAGGAATTGAGCTCTGTAGATTTGGGAAAAATTTCATCTTATCTTAATGATTCTGGAAATTTTATTGGCCCATTTGGTAATCAATTTAAGTTTAATCTGGTTATAGAAAAGAAAACACAAGCTGAACAAAAGATTGGAACCTATGGTTTAATTAAAAATGCCCAGGGGTATATACTCGGAAGCAGTAATACTGACACAAAGAGTCTGTTTGACTATGCATTTGTATTTGAAAATATAGTTCTCTACCTGACTCAATTAAATATTGGTACATGCTGGCTGGCTGGAAGATTTAGAAAACATCATGCAATAAGTCATCTTACTCTTGAAGAGGGCCAGATTATTCCGGCTATTACTCCTTTTGGTTATACTGCAGAAAAGCCCCGATTAAAAGAACGTCTGGCAAAGAAGATTCTTAAGGTTAATACCAGGTTACCCGAAAACAAGCTCTTTTTTTATCAGTCATTTGATACTCCTCTTGAAAGAAAAGCTCCGGAATTTCAGAAAGCTCTACATTTACTAAGAATTGCACCTTCTGCTAAAAACAAACAATCATGGAGATTACTCTTTAACAGGGATTTCACCAAGGTACATTTTTTTATCCTAAGCTCTCTGGCAGATAACGAGCTATACATGTGTGAGCCGGAATATCTTGATATCGGGGTTGCATATAATCATTTTAAGGCGGGACTGGATTCTGATGGAATAAGCGGGAAACTAAGTATTAACAATCCAGCTATTTCAACACCGGAAAAATATAAATATATTACGACATGGACCAGAGATTAATTCCTGATGATCTAAATCTCCTGCTACAAGAACCACAGCACCCCTGGATTCGTGTAAATCCATTTCAGAAGATAGTAGAACAACCACCTTTTCCCTCAGTTTATATTGTAAATTAGTAGCCTAATTGTGTTTAAAATACTCTCACTCAGCATCTATATTAAAAACATATTTGATGATAAATTGAATAAACAAAATATTTCAAAAGAATATCTATTCATTTTTCATATATAGGAGGGGAAATTTTATGTTCATTACTATAATTATTCTGCAACTCCTTCTATTAGTTGCAGCCTTTTTTGTCTTCGCAAGGATGTACAAAAAAAGAATAGATTTGGAGTTAAAATTACATCAGGACCAAAGGAAAGCAAAAAAGATATTTGATCTGGCAGATGTTATTATTGTTAACTACAATTCAAATGGCATTATAACCGAGATAAATAAAAGAGGATGTGAAATTCTAGGTTATACTAAAAAAGAATTACTTGGGAAAAACTGGTTTGAAACAGTTCAGCTTCCTGAAAATATTGATATTATTAAAAATAAATATGGGAGAATTATAAAAAAAGAGATTCCATATGATGAATACTATGAACAGATTGCTCTGACAAAGACTGGAGAAAGAATAAATTTAGCCTGGCATAGCACAATGATCTATGATGATGAAAATAACATAACAGGTGCATTATGCTCAGGTATGAACATAACCCATCTTAAACAAGTTGAAGATAATCTTATTACCCTTTCTACAGCCATAGAACAGAGCCCTAGTGTTGTTGTTATAACCGACCTGGAAGGAAATATTGAATATGTAAATCCTAAGTTTACAGAACTTACTGGATATGAAAAAGACGAAGTTATAGGCACAAACCCACGTATTCTTAAAAGTGATCACTTTCAGGATAATATATATGAGGAAATGTGGAATACAATTAGTTCTGGTGGGAAATGGAGGGGAGAATTCCATAATAAAAAGAAAAATGGAGATTTATATTGGGAAACAGCTTCAATTTCATCTATCAAAGATTCGAGGGGAAAAATAAAACATTACCTTGCAGTTAAAGAAGATATAACCGAACGTAAAAATATTGAAGAAATTCTTAAAAAAAGTGAAAAAAGATTGATGGATGTTCAAAGGGTTGCTCATATAGGTACCTGGGAATGGGATTCAAACAATAAGAAAGCTTTTTGGTCAGATGAAAATTACAGAATAATGGGATTTGAACCAGGGGAAATAGAGCCTAGTCATGAACTTTTCCAATCCTTTATCCATCCTGACGATAAAGAACGTGTATTTAAAGCGGCAGATAAATCCCGTGCAAACCACACAAATAACAATGAAATTTTCCGTATTATACTTAGAGACGGAACTATTAAAAATGTAAATGACTGGTCTTCCTATTCCTATAATGAAAAAGGTGAACTCTCTTATTCTACCGGAATGATGCAGGATATTTCTTATAAAGTAGAAAGTGAGGAAAAGTTAAAAACTTCTCTGGAAGAGAAAAATGCACTTCTTAGAGAACTGTATCATAGAACAAAAAACAACATGCAGGTTATAAGTGCTATGCTTAATTTAAGTGCATCCAAACTTGATAATGATGAAGTTTATGAAGTTTTTACAGATTTAGATAATCGCATTCAATCGATGTCTATGGTCCATGAAAAACTATATCAATCACAAAATCTTTCCAGTATAAATCTTAAGGAATATATAACAGACTTATGCTCTTCCCTATTGTCCAGTTATTATAGAAAAAACTGTAATATTACTTTCAAATTTGATTTAAAGAATATTTCTGTTTCAATT
>JAOZPU010000064.1 GCA_029932585.1 Spirochaetia bacterium
AAATCAACTGCTTTATGAGGAAATTGCAAAACTCGAAGAGTTTTGCAATTTCCTGCCTTTAGAGCCGCTCAGAATACCTTTCAAGGGTAATCAGCATAGTTTTGAAAGCGGCTCTTATGAATCTACTTTACTTAAAAAGTAATATTTTTTTTACTATGGTTGACAATAGCTTAAACTGATATAATAATTAGATAAGTATTAACTTAGAGGTATTTAAGAATGGCAAAGACAATTGATATCGCAAAAATTAGAAAAGCAGCAAGAAGTTCAATTCCAATATCTATTAAAACCTATACCCTCCCTCATGAAACTGAGGTGTATATGGAGAGTATTCTTGGAGTTTTTCTGGAGGAATTCGGACAGGTAGGCATTAAGGATAGAATTGCTTATTGTATGAAAGAGCTTGCTGTAAATGCTAAAAAAGCTAATACCAAGAGAGTTTACTTTAAAGAGAAAAAACTGGATATTTCTGATCCTTCTCAGTATGAGGAAGGTATGAAAGGTTTTAAGAATGATACTCTTTCAAATATAGATTATTATTTAAATATTCAAAAGGAAGAAGGCCTTTATATAAAAACAGTTTTTCAGGCAAAGGGTAATCAATTTATTTTAAGTATTAAGAATAATACAGAGATATCTAAAAAAGAACAGATGAGGGTTTATGATAGAATTGCCCGTTCCAGAGCATTTGATACAATGGAAGAAGCTTTAACAACTGTTCTTGATGATTCTGAGGGTGCTGGTTTAGGTATTGTAATATTAGTACTTATGCTGAAAAAATTAGGGCTTAGTGAAGATGCTTTTGATATTGATGTCGAAAATGGTGAAACAATTGCAAAAATAACATTGCCTTTTTCTGATATTCATGTAGAAAATATAGCTAAACTATCTGAAGAAATTGTTCAGGATATTGAAGAACTACCCCATTTCCCTGAAAATATTGTACATCTTCAGAAACTTATTCACGATCCAGATTCAGAGATTACGGATATTGCCAGACAAATTAGTATGGATGCTTCATTAATTGCGGATCTTTTAAAAGTAGTTAATTCTGCGCAATATATGCTTCCAAAGAGAGTTGATAATATTGTTGAAGCCGTTAAATTAATTGGATTACGGGGATTAACTAATCTTCTTTTTTCTTATGGAACACAAAAACTTCTTGACCGTAAAGAGAAATGGTTGTGGGATCATTCTTATAAAACTGCTTTTTATGCTTATAATATAGCAAAAAATTTCAATAGAAAAAATAAAGATCTACTTGATGATGCTTATGTTGGGGGTATTCTCCATGATATGGGAAAGATTATTTTTTCTGATATTCATCCCAAACTACTTGATAAAATTAATAACTTTTGTATTGAAAAAGAGCTTCAAAGAGACTTATTTGAAGATCTTGCTGCAGGATTGAATCATGCAGAGATTGGTGGGCTTGTAGCAGAAAAATGGAATTTCCCTCAATCTCTTATTGAATCCATAAGATTTCACCATGAACCCCAGCAGTGTTCAAAAGAGTACAGAGATGTTGTATATACAGTTTACCTTGCTAATTCTATTGCCAATATAGAGAGTGATGAAATGGTGTTTGAACAGGTTGATCAGGATGTTATGGCTAGTTTTGGTATAAATTCTGAAGATCAGTTGATGATGATTTTACAGAGGTTGTCCTCTGCATTTTCAAATCAGGTAAATTCCAAGGATAAAATGTAATATATATTGACTTTTCTTTGTATATAGTGCTTATTATATATAAGGAGAAATTATAATGGCAATAAGCGTATACTCGACACCCAGCTGCAGTTACTGCACACTGGCTAAAGATTATTTTAGAAAAAACAAAATCGCATTTACCGACTATAATGTCGCTACGGATATGGATAAGGCTAATGAAATGGTTAAAAAATCCGGACAAATGGGAGTTCCAGTACTGGATATAAATGGTAGAATCCTTGTAGGTTTTAATCCTGCAGAAATTGAGCGGGCTCTACATAGATAAAACGTTGGGGCAATTCATTAATTGTCCCTACGTTTTTATTACAACACTGTTGTACCAGTTATACATCAATATTCCAAATGCTACAGAGACATTAATAGATCCCTTAATTCCTCCAAGAGGAATTGAAACCCTTCCAAAACTTTTATCTGCAATTTTTAAACACTCAGGGCTAACTCCTAATTCTTCAGATCCAATAATACAAATACCATTTTCGGGGAATTTAAACTGATCTACCGGTTCTCCATTTAGCTCCAGAGCAAATATATTTGTATTTTCTATATTTTGACAATTGCTAATTCCCCAGGGGATAATATCTATACAACCCATAGATGTTCTTAAAGCACGTTTGTGAGTAGGAGCGGCTGTTCCTGGTGATATTAGTATTTTACCAATTCCAAATGATTCTGATGTTCTGAAAATAGACCCTACATTGAATGGGGATCTTACATCATCAAGAAATATTTCAAAGGGAAGGATCTTTCTGGATTTTACTGATTTTTGATTTTTTCCTATACTTTCTGTATCAATAAGATCCCAGTCTGCAGGCTCTTCGTTGAGATGTTTTAGTAGTAAATGACGAATAGTATTGCATATTCTTAATATGTTTTCCCTGTCATGGTTCAGTGTATCAGCAATTTTTCCAATTTGTGAACGTTCATCAGAATTTAATTCCTTAGATAAAGAGATAAACAATAAAAGATCTTTTAGATAAACAGGATTAGGACTTTTTTTTAACCCTAAATCCACTTCAAAACCCTGCAGAAGTCGTGCAGATTTTCTTAATGCACTAATTGCCGGAAGGGTAGAAAGTTTTCTGATTGTTATCACAGGGCGTCTTTAAGAATTGTATAAATATCTTCTACTGTTATTTTAGAAGGTAAATAATTTACCATAGGTAGTTTATACACCTGTTCTGCTACAGAAATTAAATTCGCATTTTTAATTCCCAGTTCACTCAAACGAACAGGAAGATTTTGTATACCAATTGATAATCTAAGAGATTCTATTACTCTATCAGCAGCTGAAATTATAGAAAGTCCGGAAATATCTTCGCCAAGAATTGGTCCCATTCGTGTTACTTTTTCAGGACAGACCTTCAACCCGTATTCCAGAACATAAGGTAAAAGTATTGTAGCAGAAATTGCTCTGGATACACCAAATTGTTTACTGATTTCTGCTGCACAGGCTGTTCCCAGTCCTGTAGTACTAATGGTTAGACCCAGTGCAGTTGAGAAGCCTGCTTTTGCAGCACTAAGCAGGTTTTCCGGATTATCCGGATCTTTCAGAATGTCAGGAAGTAAATTTACAATCATACTAATAGTTTTAAGAAAAAGCATGTCTGAAATAAAATTTGAGCGAATTGAAAAGAATCCTTCTACAGCTTCAAGAAAGACATCCATCAGGGTTGCAATTTTATATTGTCTGGAAATATCCATAAAAAGTGATGGATCAATAATTATTGCTGCAGGAGCAGATTTTTCTACTGAAACTACTTGAAGGGACCCATTTCTAGCATCAGGTAATATAAACTCAGTACTGAGCATAAATGGGTTCCTAAAAGTCCCGGATATTTCAATATATGGTATTGGACTAATTTTTGGAGGATTATCAGACATAATATTATAAAAATTACCTGAATAACTGGCAGCCACAGCGACAGCTTTTGCTGCAGATAAAGCTTGTATTCCACCAAAGCCAATGACAGCCTGAATACGGGATGCTCTTGCTATTTCTGAAGCTTTTTCAATGGTATGAGAGGTTGATTTTGAGGTAATCTCTGCAAAAGTAATTAAATCCAGATCATTTTTTCTTATTTCATCTTTTATTTTTTTTAATGCCGAACTGTCTTCCAGTAATTTTTCTGTTACAATTAATAATCTGTGACCAAAAGGGCTAACAACTTCTTTAAGTCTATTAAGAGAACCATAGGAACAGTATGTTTTTGAATGTGTATTAAAAATTAAATCTTCCATACAACATACAATAACTGATAATTAAGAAAATTCCAATTTTTTTTAAATTTTTTGTGAAACTTAATATATAACTGTCTAAAAAACTTTGAATAAACAAAAAAAGCAGGAGTTTAAAACTCCTGCTGAAATTAGTAAATATAATTATTTTATAAGCCAAATAAATCCATTACAGAATCCGCAACAGATTCAATAACCAGATTGTCAATATATGAAGGGTCTTTTAATTTTTCTCTAACTTCTTCAATCCTGTCCATTCTTACATCAGGAGTTGCTTTAACAGTTTCTGATGCATTATATATTTCAGCCATTGCCTTAGCATCGCTGGATATTTTTATTGAGTCCTTTCCACCAGAAACTACAGGCTTTGATGCCTTATTAGTTTTATTCTGCTTGGAGACAGCATCTATGTGACCTAAACCGTTTATATTCATAACTAAACCCTACCTTTAAAACCCTATACAATTTAACTATCGTCACCTCATGTCTTTATATTAACTCTTTTTCCTTTCATAAACAAGTAAAGAAAATTCTCCTTTGACTTTTTGTTTATCTTCAAGTGTTATAAGGAGGTTCTGGGCTGTTCCTTCAATATATTCTTCATAAATTTTTGTCATTTCTCTGCCTATAAGTAATATTCGGTCTGGTTCCAGGTCAACAATATCTTTAATAAGTTTTATTATACGAAAAGGAGACTCGTACAATAAAAAACTTTCACCTCTTTCAAGGAGTTCTTTGACTCTTCTGCGTCTTTTCCCAGGTTTTGGGCTTAAAAAGCCATCAAATGTTACTGATTTTCCTGAAGTTCCTGCAACACTTATTATAGAAGCAAAAGCTGAAACACCAGGAATAGGAATAACTTCAAATCCATTTGAACGTACTACCTGTACTAGTCTATTACCAGGATCACTTAGACCTGGAGTTCCTGCATCACTTACATATGCAATATCTTTTCCATCAGCAAGCATTTCTGAAATTTTTACTGCTACAAGGGCTTCGTTTTGGGACCTGCAGCTAATTAATGGTTTTCGAATTTCAAAGTGATTTAATAATTTTGCGCTATGTCTGGTGTCTTCACAGGCAATAGTATCTACAGACTTAAGAATTTCCAGTGCTCTGAAAGTAATATCCCCTAAATTTCCTATAGGTGTTGCTACAATATATAATTTCCCCATAAATATATTGTACCAGTAGAGACGTTGCACTGCAACGTCTTTACTAATACAATTACAGCTAATAGATTTTTAAAAATGTATAAGGAGGGTCCCTATCGATATTTTTGTTTTGTTTGCTACAGGAACTGTTGTTGTTGTCCTTCTTATTCTGCTATTTATAACAGAGAGGTATGGTCGCCGTAGGGGCGAACGGCCGTTCGCCCCTACGGTGACGACGGGGAAAACAACAAAATGTCCTCTTTGCGGATCAACACTAAAAGATAACAAAAGGGTTAAATCTGTCCTTTTCCCTGGGAAACCAGACAGTATGATGGAAATAAATGGTTGTCCCTACTGTTTTCCTGTAAATCCAGATATTAAAAGGATTTGTCCTGTATGTAAAAAAGAAGTTCCCCATGATGGTCATGTTATTGCCAGAGTTTTCATAAAACCAAACAAAAACCATGTTCATGTTCTTGGATGCACAGGATGTTATAAACGAAAAACACCGCTGTAGGGGCTGTCCACAGGATCGATTTATCGACCCTTGTGGCTGCCCATACATGATACCGGAACATCATATATACATAAATACATTTTCGTATTATTATAACCTATGGTAACACAAGAAATGATTAAAAAGATTCCCAAGGTAGAATTACATGATCACCTTGATGGAAGTGTATTGCCCCAGACTATTATTGAGCTGGCGGAGAAATACGGGGTTGAACTACCCGAAACAAATGCAGATGCTCTGGCAAAATGGTTTCAGCGAGGTTCTGATCGAAAGAGCCTTGCGCTGTATCTGGAAGGCTTCAGTGTGACTCTATCAGTTATGCAGACAGAAGATGCTCTTGAGAGAATTGCGTATGAGCATATTGTAACTCACAGCAAAGAGAATGTTGTCTATTCAGAAATTCGTTTTGCTCCAATATTGAATCAACAGAAGGGCCTTAATCTGGAAGCAGTTGTAACAGCTGTTCTTAAAGGTTTAGAAAGAGGGAAAGCTGAAACTGGAGTGGAATTCGGCTTAATTCTGTGCGCAATGAGAGATCAGGATATGAAAATATCCCTGGAAATTGCCGAACTGGCAGTTGCATTTAGAGATCGGGGTGTTGTTGGTTTTGATATAGCTGGTGATGAAAATGGCCATCCTCCTAAAAAACATCTTGATGCATTTCAGTTTATAAGAAATAGAAATTTTAACATTACAATTCATGCCGGGGAAGCTTTTGGTATTGAGTCCATATGGCAGGCTTTGCAGATATGTGGTGCACATAGAATTGGGCATGCAACAAGACTTATTGAAGATATAACAGTTCAGGGAACAAGGATCGAAAAAATGGGATCCTTAGCCAATTTTATTCGTGATAAGCGAGTTCCTATGGAGATTTGTCTTTCTTCAAATGTCCAGACAGGTGCAACAAAGAATTTTGATGAACATCCTTTTCAGGTATTTTACAGGAATGGGTTTAGAGTTTTTCTATGTACCGATAACAGGCTTATGAGTAATACAAGTCTGACAAAAGAGATGGAAATTGCTGTAAAGCATTATAATCTTAATTTACGGGATCTTGAAAAACTAACTCTTAATGCAATGAAATCTGCTTTTATTCATCATGATGACCGAATTAGGATTATTTATGATATAATTAAACCGGGATTTGCAAAATTAAGAAATGAAACAAACCCTAATGGTTAATAGTATGAATAAGGTGTTATTTCAGAAAATTTAATTGTAATTTTTACTTTTGATTTATATCCCCCTGCATCCATAATGGTGTAGGGAGGTTCTTTCAACAAAACTCTGCAGGTAATTTCTCTTGGTTTATTTTTGGTTCGTAATCGGAGATAGTTTCTGAGAGCTTCTTTTATTCCAGTTTTTATTGATTCAATTTTACCACTGTGGCCTGCAAAAATCGATACAACTCCTGTTCCTTCTGAGTCTGGAAATATATTGCTTTCCCATAATTTTAATCGTGTTATTTGTGTTCTATCTAAAAAATATCTAACCTGCATTGAAAGTTTTTCATTTTTAAACCAGGTATCAACTACTTCCAGTTTTTTATCGCCCCATGGTATTGAAGCCAGTGGAGTAACTTCCAAATATTCCTTTACCTGCCGGGAAAGATCCAAAGGAGTATATTTTATATCAAACCCGTATATCATTCCGGATATTATCCAGACAGCATCTTCCAGGTTTCGGTGATATATTTCATTTTTAATTAAATATGGATTTTCGCCTGTTTTAAGAGCTGGAATTGTATCTGTAGCTTCAGTCCATATTTCCAGATCTATTATACCATCTTCTGCAGTATAGGCGTATAACTTCATACTGGAAAAAAATAATAATATAACTAAAATTAGATATATGAACCCAAGTTTATGCATAAATGTGTGGATTAATTCCGCCACACACCTCCGGGACCTCTATGTTTAAAAGAATCAATAGGGTTAATTCTTAGTCTAATTATAAAATAGAGGTAGGCAAAAGCAAAACCTGCAAGATGTGTTAGATGAGCAACACCTGTTCTTGCACTTGTAACCTGGCTAAAAAGTTCCAACACTGTATAACCAATTACCAGTAAAGGTGCTCTTATAGGAAAAATCCCCATAATATATATTTGGGCATTAGGAAAATATACTGCAAATGCAAATAGAATTGCAAAAATTGAACCCGAAGCTCCAAGGAGAATAACATTATATGATCCAGTCAGGTAATAAATTACAAATGATAAGATCCCTGCTAAAACTCCTGTCAGTAAATAAAAGAGGAGAAATTCATAACTTCCAATTCTTCTTTCCACCTGCATACCGAAGAAAAACAATCCAAGCATATTAAATAATATATGGGAGAAACCACCATGAGTGAACATGTAGGTTACAAACTGCCAGATATAAAATTTTTGAATGATAAGTGAGGGGATCATTGCGGTGTATAAAACTGATCTTGGGTAGATATAGCTAATCATATAAAAAATGATATTTATCCCAATTAAGTAGAACGTTACGGATGAGAATTTGTAGGGAAATGGTCTGTTTAATATTGAATTATTCATTTATAGAAAATAGGGTTTTTTTCTGTTTCGGTCAATAATAAAATAGGGTAAAATAATTATTTTACAAAATTTTGCAGCATATAAATAATTAGATCCGAAGCTTCTGATTTTTTAAAATTATCTGATATGGTTTTTGCAGAAATATCCAATATTTCGTGTGCTCTGTTTTTTGCTTCTGTCAAAGCCCCTGAAGAGGATATTAAATCTATAGCTTTATCTATTTCAACTCCAGCTTTTTCAAAACCTTTTGCTTCTGCTAATTGGAAAAGTTTTTCTAATTTGGTGAGGTCTGAAGGATACTTTTTAAGATGATATATTACAGGAAGACTCTTTTTTCCTTCAACTATATCATCTCCTCTGCCTTTTCCAGGGTTCCCTTCGGTCAGATTTATAACATCATCCATTATCTGGAAGCCTACTCCCATATTTTCACAAACTGTACCCAGTAATTCTGCAGTTTCAGGGCTTCCACCTCCTGCAATAACACCTGTTTGTGCTGCCATTCTTGCCAGGGCACCTGTTTTAAACCGACACATCTGTTCATATTCAGCAGGATCTGGAATAATCGAGCCGTTGTGCCATAAAATATCAAAACCCTGACCTAAGTGAAGGCGACGCATATTTTCTGAATAGTATTGGTAGAGTAAAAGTTTTCTTTCTGGAAGGAAGCTGGAGTTGTCAATTAATGTTGTTGGAAGGTAGTAGAGGAGATTCCCTGCATTAATAGCAAAGTCTTCTCCGTAGATAAGATGTACAGCTTTTTCCCCTCTCCTCCATTCTGATTTATCCTCAATATCATCAATTATAAGACTTCCGTTATGGGGAAACTCCACCAAAGGTGTAAGTTCCAGAGCTGATTCTCCACCTCCAACAAGCTCGCATGAAAGCAGCATTAATACAGGACGCCACCTCTTCCCACCTCTGTTAAGCAGTTCTCTTCCGGGTTCACAAAATGCATCATATTGTTCTATTTTACCCAAAGGATCTTTTTGTCCTGAAATAGTTTTTACCCATTCAAAGTTAATATTTGAGGGGAAAGCTTTTCGTAGTTGCTTTTCAACCTTTTGCAGTCTATTATTATATAACTCTTCCACAGTTAAGAGATATTCATAAGCATAAGGAAAAGTCAATATGCGAGATAAACCGGATCATTATTCATTACAGGCTCAGCGGGAAGGGTATCCTGCAAGATCAGTATATAAATTAAAAGAAATTGATGAAAAATTCCGGATAATAAAAAAAGGAAGTAATATAATTGATATTGGTGCTTCCCCAGGGAGCTGGACGTTATATGTCTGTAGAAAATTAAAAGGGTCAGGAAATATTATTGCTGTAGACCTTAAGGCTCTTGGTTCAGGGATGAACTGTCAAAATTTAAAGTTTTTTAAGGATGATGCTTTTTCAAAGAGTTTTCAGGAAACTGCTGTAAAAACCGGTCCCTATGACGCTGTAATTAGTGATGCAGCTCCGTCTACAACAGGGAATAGGACAGTTGATACTGGTAGATCTTATAATCTCGCAGAAGATGTTTTGAATTTTGCCCTTAAGAATTTAAAAAGCCGTGGGAATTTGGTAATAAAAATTTTTCAGGGTGGAGATGAGCATCAGCTGCTGGATATTATGAAAAATTCGTTTGAGGTTGCAAAAATATTTAAACCAAAGGCAAGCCGAAAAGAATCCTTCGAGGTTTTTCTGGTAGGAACAGGTAAATTGTAATTATGAAATTTTATGTAAATATATTATTTTTATTTATAATAATTGTATTTATCTCCTGCAAAACTGCACCTGATATTGTTGAAGCAGATCCTCCTCCTTTAGATAATACAACCGCCCAGGAATTATCGGAAACACAACAGCTTCTTGTGGATAAAGCTCATCAAATTATTGGTGTGGAAGAGCTTTTTGTGAATGGAAAAAAATTCAATATAGATTGTTCCGGCACAGTAATGGCCATCTACTGGTATGCAGGGATTGATCTGGCACAAGCTTTTCCTGGTTATACCGGAGGGGGAACTGAGCGGATATATAAATTTTTGCGGGATAAAGAGCTTCTTTACCGGACAGAACTTCCAAAACCTGGAGATATAATTTTTTGGGATAATACTTTTGATAAAAATGGAAATGGGAAGTTGGATGATTATCTGACCCATATGGGTATGGTTGTAAGTATCGATGATAAGGGAAATATTGAATATATTCATGAGAATTATCGAAAAGGGATAATTCTGGCCAAAATGAATCTTTATAAACCGGATGAATATTATGAAATAATTGATGGTGAAAAAATAATTCTAAATGATCCCATGAGAATGAGGGGGTCACCTGAATCTAAAGATTGGCTTTCCAGTCAACTCTATACTGATTTTGGGATGGGGTATTTGTTGAAATAAATATCAAAAACTTAGACTATCCAATTCATTATGTGTGCTGTCAGAGATTCTGATAAAAACCTTATTGGGCATACAGGCATTCCATTCACCTGATTTGTTTAGAGGGGCGGCTTGGACGCACAGTTTATCTCTGCATGGTGAATTCTCTACAAAAACTTCTGAATCCAGTATTTTTATTTTAGTAATGCCCAGAGGACCGGGGACTTCGATTGTCCTATCTATGTCCAGCATATATATGTATGTTTCCCCGGCAGCTTCAATTGATACAGATTCTGCTTTTCCACTACCACTGTATGCAGAAATAGAAACAAGGATTATTACTGCCAGATAAATAATTATAGATGTATAGTCAAAAATTTTAAGTTTCATAATTAAATCAATCAGCTTTCAGTTCATCAATTCTAAGCAGTCTGTGACCTTCGAATACAGTTAAAATTTCTATGTTTTTTTCAGAAAGCTTATACACTATTCTATATTTTTTAACAATTATTTCTCTAATATTTGGATTTGAGATTTCGGGGACAATTCTTCCCATTTTTGGATTTTCTGAAATTGACTCACCTTTTGTAACTAAGTAGTCGACGATTATCTCAGCTCTTTCGGGACTATCAGTACTTATGAATTCTTCTATTGCACTTAATTTTTCCAGAGATTCCTCCGTCCAAATTACTTTCACCTGGAATCCCTTCTTTTCTTTAGCTCTGCTTTTAACTCTTTTATGTTATATGTATTTCCTGATGCGGCATCAGATAGTCCTTTTTCGATCGAATTAATAAATAGTTTTTTATCTACTAATCCATCATATTCAGATGGTGATATTAAGACACCAGCAGGTTTTCCATTCTGAGTTATTACTAAAGGATGACCTGTATTTTGAATATTGTTAAACCATTTAGACAAGCTTAATTTAAATTCACCAATCGGTATAATATCATTTGAAACACTAATATTACTCATATTTCACTCCGTATTAGGATCTAAATATAGCACCAAAAGTTTGTTTTTTCAAGTAGGGACAGTCTCTTTTATATACATAAGGGCAGCCTGGTCGGAAGCAAGCTTCCTGCTCGGCTATGCAACCTCAGCCCCCAGGGTTTACTTCGTAAATCCTAGGGACTGCCCCTACAATGTATTATTGTTTTCTATATCTGTATTTTATAACGCTTTTGTTAAAACTCTGTTGAGCCGTTTAACAAAGTCCGCAGGTTTCTTAAGCTCTGCACCTTCCATAAGCATTGCCTGTTCTAAAAGCAGGAAGCTTACATCGTTAATAAAATCTTTATCTGTTACAGACTCAAGTTTTTCCACAATTTCATGAGTAGGATTAACTTCCAGAATTGGAGTTGCTTCCGGTGCATCCTGTCCCATAGATTTAAGCATCTGCTGCATTTGAACTGTAGGATCATTCTCATCTGCAACAATACAGGAAGGAGAATCACTTAGTCTTTTAGATATAACTACATCTTTTACCTTATCTCCAAGAGCATCTTTGATCTTTTTAATAAGAGGTTCAACCTTTTTTTCTGTTTCTTCATCTACGTCAGACTTGAAGTCATCTGCAGTACCGCTTTTATTAACAGATTTTAGTTCAGTTTCTTTATATGTTCCAATAGATGGAATTACAATTTCATCTATTTCATCACTCATAATAAGAACTTCAATTCCCTTTTTAACATATCCTTCAATGAGGGGAGAGTTTCGAAGGGTATCTTCATTTTCACCGGTAATAAAGTAGATACTTTTCTGATCATCTTTCATTCGCTCTTTATATGCACCAAGGCTTGTCCATCCCTCAACTTCGGTAGACTTGAATCGAATAAGTTCAAGGAGGGCTTCTCTGTTTGTAAAATCGGAGTAGAGTCCTTCTTTTAGAGGCCTGTTGTACTGCTCTATAAACTCAATATATTTTTCCTGGTTACCTTCAGAAAGTTTCTGCAGTTCACTTAATACTTTTTTAACAGAAGCATTTTTAATATTATTAAGAACTTTATTTTGCTGAAGTATCTCTCTGCTTACATTTAATGGAAGATCTTCAGAGTCAATAATACCTCTTAAAAAACGCAAGTATGTAGGCATAAGTTCTTTTTCGTCATCTGTAATAAAAATTCTGCTTACATAAAGCTTAACACCTGCTTTGTAATCTGCCTGATACATATCGAAGGGAGCTTTTTTAGGAATGTAGAATAGAGTAGTGTATTCCAGAGTTCCTTCAGCTTTTGTATGAAGGTAAAGTAGAGGATCATCATTATCATGGCCAATTGTTTTGTAGAATTCGTTGTAGTCCTCTTCTTTAAGCTCAGATTTAGACTTTTTCCATAGGGCAGAAGCAGCATTAACCTGTTCTACTTTTATCTCTTTCTTTTCTTTTCTGTCATCACCTTCACCTTCCCAGGTTGTATCCTCATATTCGAGGAAAATTGGAAAAGCTATATGGTCAGAGTATTTTTTTATAAGATTTTCAAGACTCCATCTTGAGGCATATTCATTTCCTTCTTCATTTAAATGAAGCGTGATAGTTGTTCCAAAAGTATCTCTTTCAGCTTCTTTTATGGAATATGCATTTTCTCCGTCACTGGTCCATAGAAACGCATTTTCTTCACCTGCTTTTCTTGTAAGTACTTCAACTTTGTCCGCAATCATAAAACTGGAGTAGAATCCAACACCAAACTGACCAATAAGGTTTGCATCCTTCTTTTCATCTCCGGAAAGTGTGCTTAAAAAGTTTTTAGTTCCGGATCGGGCTATGGTTCCCAGTTGTTTATCCAGATCCTCTTCATTCATACCAATACCGCTGTCTGTTATAATTAACTTCTTTTTATCACCATCTTCAAATTTAATATCAATTCGAGGATTAAAATCCAGTTTTTTATAATTATCATCTGTAAGGGTAAGGTATTTAAGCTTGTCCAATGCATCTGATGCATTAGATACAAGTTCTCGTAAAAATATTTCTTTATGGGAATACAGTGAATGTATTATCAGGTGAAGTAATTGTGATACTTCGGTTTTAAATTTCTTTTTAGACATGTTTTCTCCTATATAATTTGTTAGTGTAGGTTTATTCTGAGGAAATATACAAAAAAAAACGTACATGGGCAAATAGGTTTTTAAGTATCTTGATAATATTTGCGTTTTACTATTATACTGAATTAAAATATGGACGATGACGACCCTCTACCGACAAATACTCAGCAGAAAATAAATAATTTAATTTTGTTTACCTTTAAAACAGATAGATACTATGGTGTTTGAAATAACTCTTTTTATTATTCTTATTATCCTTTCTGCAATATTTTCGGCTACTGAAACAGCTTTTACCTCTCTTTCTATTGTTCAAATCCAGGAATTGGCCTCAGATCATAATAAAAAAGGGGAAATGGTTAAATTTTTAAGTAAACGACCGGATATTCTTTTAACAACTATTCTTATTGTAAATAATTTAGTAAATATTGCAGCATCTTCTCTGGTAGCAAATATGACAATACGAATTTTTGGTAGTCAGGCTCTTGCTGTTTCAACAGGGATATTAACACTTATCGTACTTATTTTTGCCGAAGTAACTCCAAAACAAATTGCTATTGTTCATAATGAGGCTATAGCTCTTTATATGGCATATCCTGTCAGGTGGGTTTCGTGGATACTTCTTCCGATAATTAAATTAATTGGGGTAATTAGCAGTTTAATAACTCATTTGGTGGGTGGAGAAAAGAAAAAACTTTCACTGGACGGAATCCTCTATATGGTTAGTATTGCTGAACGTCAGGGTGTTGTAGAAACTTATGAAACACGAATGATAAAAAATGTTTTCCGGTTTAACGACACACAGGTTCAGGCAATTATGACTCATCGAACGGAAGTATTCAGTCTGGAGAAAAATACTTCTATTGATGATGCTTTGGTTGCGATTTCAGAAAAAGGGTTTTCCAGAGTTCCTGTTTACAATAATGATACAGAAGAAATTGTTGGCATTGTTCTGGTAAAGAGTTTATTGACCAATTTTCAACAGGGGAATAAAGAAAAGAAACTTAAAGATATAATGCTTAAACCTCTATATATAAGTGGTACAAGAAAGGTTAATGAGCTGTTTTATACTCTAAAGAATGAGAAGCTTAATATAGCAATTATAATGGATGAGTACGGTGGCCTTGCAGGTATTGTTACCATGGAAGATATTACAGAAGAGCTTTTTGGTGAGCTTTATGATGAACATGAAAAACATGAAAAAGATAAAATCACATTACTTCGGGATGGGCGCTACAGGCTGATGGGTGAAACAACTATACACCAGATAGAAGATCGTCTTGGGTTTGAATTGCCTACTGGAAAATATGCTCAGACACTTGCTGGATATCTTGTTGAATACCTTGGAAGTATACCTGTAAAAAATCAGTATATTGAAACCCCTTTTGGGGATTTTATAGTTGAATCTGTTAAACGGAACAGAATAAATTCGGTAATATTAAAAGCTCATGAGCTGTAATTAGTCTTTTTTGTGTATATTCTTAAAAACATCTTCCATTTCTATTTCCAGATCTTCAAAGATACCCACTTTTAGTTTATCTTCTCCGGCGTATACTATACCTCGTTGATATTTATTATCTTTATCCAGAATGTAAACGGTAAGAGTTTCGTTGGAAGGATCGACAATCCAGTACTCTTTTACTCCTGCGCTTTCGTAGAGAAAGAACTTTTCCTTTAAGTCCTTAGCTGCTGTAGATGGAGAGAGAATTTCTATTATTAGATCAGGAGCTCCAATGGCACCTCTGTCGTCAAGTTTATCCTGGTCGCAGAATACAGAGATATCCGGCTGTACAACAGTTTTAATATCACTGTCAGACTGAAAACCTTCCGGGAGGCGGACATCGAAGGGCGCTGCATAGACCGTGCAATCTTTATTTTTTAGATAATTGTAAAATTCACCAAATAATATGCCAAACAGATCCTGATGCTTTCTTGAGGGTGCAGGGCTCATATCGTAAGCTACTCCATTGATAAGCTCCCATCGTTCATTACTGTTATTCCAGGAGAGATAATCCTTATAGGAGAATGTTGTATTGAGTTTTCTGGGCGATGTTTGCATAACAAACCTCCTATCGAATTACTTTAATATTAGCATAGATTTAGTTAATCATCAATAATTAGAAAAAGCTTGTGCTGAACTACCGTTGACCAAGATTTAATCTGACGGTATTATCCTTTTTATGAGCAAATACCCGTTTACCGAAATAGAAAAGAAATGGCAGAATTACTGGGAAG
>JAOZPU010000212.1 GCA_029932585.1 Spirochaetia bacterium
CCCCCCCCCCCCCCCCCCCCCCCCCCCCCCCCCCCCCCCCCCCCCCCCCCCAAGATTGAGCAAAGAGAAGATTTCAACCCCACAGCAGTTTTTGAACCTTATATTATAACAAACTCCAGAGGGGAAGCATCCTTCAATTTTACTCTTCCGGATAACTTAACTACTTATCGTGTTACAGCAATAGGTGTAAAAGGTAATAAATTTGGAATAGATGAGAGTGAAATTTTTGCACGAAATCCAATTAATATAAGATCTCTTGTCCCTACAAAACTTCGTTACAGAGATACTACTGTTTCCGGAGTAAATATTACAAATCTATCTGATAAAGAGGAACTTATATCTGTATCTGTCAGTTCCGAATTATTGACAGTGTCTGGAAAAGATAGAGTCGAAATTACTATTGGTTCCGGCGAAACTAAAGTGGTTAACTTTGTTTTAAGTGCCGCCGCTTTAGGTACTGGAACGGTTAGTTTTGCTATTCGATCAGATATAATAAATGAAGATTTACAGTCAGAAATAATTGTAGAAAAACCTTATGTCAGTGAGACCTTCACTACTGCTGGTAAAATTGGAGATTCTGTAACTGACATGGGGTTTGTAAATGAGACCTTGATTATTCCTTCATCAGCAGAAGATGGTATTGGTTCTCTTACTCTTACCCTATCTCCAGGATTCGGAGGAGAACTTAAGAGTGCTGCTGAGTATCTGACTGAATATCCTTTTAATTGTTTTGAACAACGAAGCAGTAAGATAATTCCCAATATATTAATGCCGAATGAAAAATCTTTGGACTACATAAATAAAGAGATCTCGTTTATGGGAAAATATCAGAATAAAGATGGAGGAATTCCTTTCTGGCCTGAATCGGGTTATAAATCTTCATACTATATTTCTTTAAGAGTTGCACACCTTTTGTATTTATTAGCTGAAGCAGGTATAAAAACTGATTCCACTCCGGATCTAAACAAACTGTTTTTATATCTGAATAACCCGGATAAATGGGTAAAAAAATCTAACTATCTTATGGCTTTTAGATATTATGTGTCTGCATTATATGGAAGGAATATTTCCGGAGCCCAGACCTTGTTGGATAAGGGTGATGAAATTGGTTTAACTACTTATGCAATGCTGGGACTCACTTTTACTGAAGCCGGGGATGAAACCAGGGCTGAAATTGCCCTTGATAGGATTAGAAAGTTTATCAGACCAGGGACAAGAACTATTGATATTACAGAAACATTTGAAAATAATAGTTTTTATTCTTCAAAAACTGAAACTTTATCACTTCTACTTATGCTTCTTCAAAAACGTGACCCCGGGGGTGAACTTTTAATGCGTACTGCTAATACTCTGTCCCTGCAGAAGAGGAACGGATATTGGGGGAATACAGCAGATACAGCCTGGGCCATGCTTGCTTTATCAAATGGTGTTGTAAGTGATTCTATTGATTTTACTTCCACCGTAGATCTTGAAGGCGTTAGTTTGGTTTCTACTAATTTTCAAAATAAAAATGATAAATCTCTAGAGGATGTTTTTAACTTTACAGATAAACCCCTGAGTACATTTGAAAGAGATAAAGCTTTGTCTTTATCCTTTAATAAAAATGGGCCAGGTAATCTTTATTATACAGGCCAGTTTAAATATACTCTTCCATCAGAAATTCTTGAACCCCGGGACCAGGGAATAGGTTTGTTTACAACTGTAACAGATATTGAAGGGCGAATTGTAGATTCATCTTCACTTACAGAAGGAAAAACATATATCCAAAAAATTACTGTTTCAAGTAACAGAGACAGAGATTATCTTTCTGTAAGAGTTCCTGTCCCTTCCGGAGCAGTCATTCTGGATGCTTCTTTTGAAACTACTTCAAATTATAATGGTACAGTACTTGATACCAATAATTATTGGTATAATCCTCCACACAAAGAAATCCTGGATAATGAAGTTCAGTATTTTTTCGATCATTTTCAAAGTGGGAAAAAAGAGTTGGAATTTTATTTTAGAGCTGTAAGAGCAGGTATATATCCAACTCCTCCTGTTCAGGCAGAGTGTATGTATGAACCTGAAATTTTTGGGCGTACACAGGGAAAGCTTGTAATTATAGATGAAAAATAGATCTGTTTTTTTGTCCTGGAGCAGCAGCTTAATTTTATTGGCAATAATTTATGCTCTCCTTCGTTTTTCAGCTTTCCCTGAACTGGATGCTTTTAAAAATCAGGAATACAGTCTTGAAATTTTTGATAGAAATGGAGTTCTACTAAAAGTTACAGCATTAGAAGATGGTTTGCGTAGAATATATAAGAATCTGGATGAAATACCTGACCTGGTAGAAAGAGTTTTTATAACTGCAGAGGATTCCAGATTCTATTTTCATCCCGGTGTTGATGTTCCAGCTGTTATAAGAGCCTGGTTTCAAAATAGATCTGCAGGTAGAATTGTTTCCGGGGCTTCAACTATTTCAATGCAGTTAGCCAGGATAATATCAGGAACTGATAATGGGTATAAATCCAAGATTCTGGAACTTTTCAATGCTTTGCGTTTGGAAAGTCGGTTAAGTAAAAATGAAATATTGGAATTATGGTTAAATAATATACCTTTTTCATTTCAGGTTGAGGGTGTTTCTGCTGCTTCTCTTAAATTTTTTGGAAAAGATATCTCATTATTAGATCAGGATTCATCATTATTATTAGCTGTAATACCAAGAAGCCCTGGAAAACTAAATCCTCTGTTAAATAGAAAAGCTGCAATTAATGCTGCAGTAAAGCTTGGTTTTGAAATAAATTCTATAGATGTGACAAGTAGCCTGGAAAGCATACTGGATAAGAATGAAATATTTTACTGGCCAAATATTACTCCACATTTTTCTTTATTCGCAGAAAAGCAATTTTCTTTATTCCCAGAAAAAAGAATATCTGGTACAAACACTTTTTCTTCAAGTAAAATAGATACAAGTATAGATTCAACCCTTAATCACATTTTAGAAGACCGTATAAATTATTATCTTTCTCTTTCAGAATCAAGTAGAATAACCACAGGAGCTGGTCTAATAATTAATAATAAAACTGGAGAAATTCTGGCATATGTAGGCTCTGCAAATTTTGAAGATACCATAAACAATGGTCAGATTGATGGAGTTCAAATTCTAAATCAACCTGGATCAACTTTAAAACCATTTTTATATGCTCTGGGAATTGAAAAGGGATTTTTGCCTAATTCGGTTCTTCCGGATATTCCTCAACATTTTGGTGAATCAAATATATATCAACCTATGAACTTTGATAATACTTTTCATGGTCCTGTTTTACTTCGGGTTGCTCTTGCCTCCTCTATGAATATACCTGCTGTGTATATGATAAATCGTTTAGGAGTTTTAAATTTTGCTGATTATTTAATAGATCTTGGGTTTGAAAGTTTACAGTCCCAGAGGGAGAATGTTGGTTCCGGTCTTGCCCTTGGCAATGCAGAAGTTTCTTTAATGGAACTTACCAGGGCTTTTTCTGTTTTTTCAAAAAATGGAGTATGGGGGCCTCTTACTCCATTCCTTGAACAATCTTCAGATTCCGATTTAGTTTCAGAGCAAAATAAAATTGTTATGAAACCATACACAGCTGGAATAATAAGGGATATTCTTTCAGATAATAACAGCCGGTATCCGGGTTTCGGAGAAGACAGTATAATGGAAACAGGCTTTGAAGCCATGTTTAAAACAGGTACATCAAATCAATTTCAGAACATCTGGGCTCTTGGTTCAACTCCGGAATATACAGTAGGCATCTGGATGGGGAATTTTTCAGGTCATACTGTAATTGGAAGAACAGGTTCTTCTCTCCCTGCAGCAATTGCTGCGGAAATGCTGGAAATTATTCATACAGAAGGTGCTGTCTTTGGAAAGGTGCCGGATTCAAAAGAAGTCAAACTATGTACTCTCTCTGGTCTTATTCCAAATGCTTATACTCCCTCAACATATTTTGAATTCTTGCCCGTTGATGCGGAAATAAATATTTCAGATTGGCATATCCCTGATCCCCTGAATCCAAATAATGGAGCCCTTACTGTATATCCTGAAGAATACAGTTCATGGTTATCACTAAAAGATCGGTCTGGTTTTATTTCTAAAGGTAGAAATAAACCTGAAATTATATATCCTTCAAACAATTCAGTTTTTTTCATTGATCCAACAGTACCTGTAATTGATCAGATTCTTAAAATTAGGACTATAGGATTCTCAGGGGAACTAGCATCTGTGATAATCAATGGCAATGTAGTTGATAAGGTTACTAATGGAAATTATAATTTTGAACTTCAAAAAGGGGAGTGGCAGATAGAATTTAAAAATA
>JAOZPU010000065.1:0-4534 GCA_029932585.1 Spirochaetia bacterium
TATAAAGGCAGCAGGAAACAAATCCCACTGCCTTCACTTTAAAATTCTGTTTTTACTTTATTTATCCTCTCGTCTATAAGGCTTAAGCAGTCCAGCCGGAACTGTTGCTTTTCGGGATACACTTATTAAAGCAAGTATTGTAATTAAGTAAGGTATCATAAGAAAAATATGGAACGGAAGATCCACACCGAGAGTCTGCATTCGCAGCTGAAAAGCATCCAGGAAACCAAACATCAGTGCTCCCAGAGCTCCCATTACAGGATTCCAGTTACCAAATATAGTCATGGCAATTGCTATCCAGCCCCTGCCCCCAATTACATCAATTAAAAACATATTCTGATGAGCAAGTGTAAGAAATGCTCCTGCTACACCAAAAAAAGCACCTCCCGCTGCAAGGCACAATGTTCTTGTAAGGTTTACATTAACACCTACTGTATCTGCTGCAAATGGATTCTGACCTATAGTCCGAACCCTTAACCCTGCTCTTGTTTTAAATAAAAATATGGAAACGAGAGGAATTAAAGCCCAGGTTATATATGTCAGACTGTACTGGGTAAAAAAACTTGGTCCCAAAACGGGTATTTTAGATAGTATAGGTATTACAACAGGAGTAAAGGGAGTAATAATTGGAGGAACAATAGGAGAACCAACTACCAGTCTGTAAATAAACATAGCAAGACCACTGGCAAATATAGTAATACCCAATCCTGATACATGCTGACTTAAACCCATATAAACGGCAAGAACAGCCATTAGTAAAGATAAAGCTATCCCACCAAGAGCTGCAACGAAAACTCCAAGCCAGAGGTTACCTGTGGCTAAAGTTGTTAGAAAACCCAAAGCTGCCCCAAAAACCATTGTGCCTTCAATACCAAGATTTAAAACACCAGCCCTTTCGGTAATTATTTCTCCCAGGGTTGCAAGAATAATAGGTGTTGACATTCGCAGAGTTGCTGCAATAAGACCTGTAATAAATGTTACAGTAAATATTTCGCTCATCATGATTTTGTCCACCTTATCTTATATTCTGTTAATAGTATAAAAATAAGCATAGTCATTAGGGCAACTCCCTCAATTATCCCTACAATATAAATAGGAATCCCCGCTACCCGGCTCATTGTTTGAGCCCCTACACTTATAACACTGAAAAAGAAAGCAGCCAGTGCTACACCAACTGGATGAAGATTACCAAGCATGGCAATAACAATTCCTGTATAACCATAACCCGGAGATACATCCATCATTAAATGGTGATGAATTGCTGCAACCTCACCTACTCCGGCAAGACCGGCAAGCCCTCCGGAGATTATTGCTGTCTTCAAAATTACCATATTAGTATTTATTCCACCGAACTTTGCTGCATTCAGGTTAATGCCTACACCTTTGGACTGATATCCAAATACGGTTTTATTATTTATAAACCATATAACCAGAACGGCAACAAATGAAATAATTATGCCTAAATGAAATCTTGATCTTGCAATAAGCATTGGATAAAATGCTGCATCCATTATACTTGCAGATCTTGGCCATGAAGAACCAGGCATCTGCATAGGTCCAAACAGCAGAGCTCCCATCATATGAAAAATTACATAATTTAAGAGGAGTGTTGTTACTACATCATCAACCTTCAATTTAGTTTTAAGAAATGCAGGAATAGTTGCCCACAGGCCGCCACCCAGAAACCCCAAAATTATCATTACAGGAAGAACAAGAAAGCCTGGAAGCCATGTAAAATATATTCCTACCCAGGTAGCCATAATTGCTCCGGCAAATAACTGCCCTTCTGCGCCTATATTCCAAAACTTGGCCCTGAAAGCAAATGCTACAGCTAAACCGGTAAGTATTAATGGGCTGGCTTTTACAAAAGTTTCCAGCAAATTAAATTTGCTTCCCAAAGCTCCCTGAAATAAAGCACCATATGCCTTAAAGACATTACCACCTGCAATAAGAATTGGAATAGATGTTATTAGCAAGGTTACAAATACTGCTGCAACTGGAATAACCAGCATTACCCAACCAGGTAATGGCTTACGTTTTACTATGCTCATACCTATCATGATATTACCCCACTCATCCAGAGGCCAATTTTATCCCGATCCGCTTCTTCTGCACTCATTTCACCCATTATCTTTCCTTCGTACATTACAATGACCCGATCACTTAATAAAAATATCTCATCAAGATCATCAGAAATTAGAAGAACTCCTGATCCACTCACTTTCTGATCGAGCATTGCCTGATGAACATATTCCATAGCTCCAACATCAAGGCCTCTCGTAGGCTGACATGCAACAACCAACTTTGGATTTCCAACCAGTTCTCTTGCAAGAATAACCTTCTGAAGATTCCCTCCGGAAAGACTCTTTACAGGAATATCCATACCGTCTGTTTTTACACTAAAACTATTTATGCAATTATCAGCAAAGATGCGAATTTCTTTCATATTTATAAGACCCTTTTTAGAAATAGGTTCTTTAATATGACTTTCAAGAATCATATTCTCTTTAACTGACAGATCCATAAATAAACCTGTTTTAATTCTGTCTTCAGGAATTCTTGCCATACCTTCTGCTATCACTGCAGCAGGGCTTCCTCCTGGTATTTTCTTTCCGTAAATAAAGATTTCTCCTTCTTCAGGTTTTATCTCTCCAAAAAGCATCTCTGACAACTCAGTTTGTCCATTACCGGAAACACCGGCAACACCGAGAACTTCTCCTTCTCTTAAAACAAAACTAAGGCCATCCACTGCTGTAATACCACGATTGTTTTTTACCTTTAAATCTTTTGCTTCCAGAACAGCATCACCTGTTTTAGATTTACCTTTATCCAGACGTTCAAGAAGTTCCCTTCCAACCATAAGACTTGCCAGTTCAGGTATTGTTGTTTCAGAGACTGTCGCCTCTGCCACTCTCCTGCCGTTTCTTAATACTACAACTCTGTCACAGATATCCATAACTTCCTGAAGATGATGAGAGATAAAAATTATGGAATGTCCACTTTTAACAAGATTACGCAGAGTATCAAAAAGTTCTATTGTCTCTGTAGGTGCAAGAACTGCAGTAGGTTCATCCATAATCAATATTTTTGCACCTCTGTAGAGTGCCTTTAATATTTCCAGTTTCTGTTGTTCACCAATAGAAAGAGTCCATACAATAGCATCGGGATCAAGTTGAAATCCAAACTCTTTTTCAATTGCCAGTAGTTTATCTTTAGCTTTTTTATAATTAAGAAAAAAACTTCCCTCCATTCCTATCATCACATTTTCAAGAACTGTTTGAGTCTGAACAAGAGTGAAGTGCTGATGAATCATTGCAATTCCGTGATTTATTGCATCTTTTGGAGAACTGAAAGTAACACTCTCCCCATTTATCAGCATTTCACCACCATCCAGATTATAATATCCAAACAGAACATTCATTAATGTTGTTTTACCAGCTCCATTTTCACCAAGAAGCGCTACAACTTCTTTAGGAAAAAGCTTTAGATCAACTTTATCGTTGGCTATTACATCAACAAAACGCTTGGTAACACCCCGCATCTCGATAACCGGTTGTTTTTCCAGAATTCTACCCTCCATTGCTAAAAAGCTCTAAAAAGAAAAACCGATCCTTCATAAAAAAAGGACCGGCATAAACTTAATAAAAATTTAGTCAGTAACTGTCTGAGATTCAATTACAGGAACAACAAATGATCCTGCCATTATTTGTTTCTGAACTTCAGCAACTTTTGCCTTTACATCAGCAGGAATTTTAGATTCCAGACCATGATAAGGGGCAAGTCGTGATCCGCCAGCTGCCATCATAGACCAGTCTTTCAAATTCTGTGCTTTCCAGGTTCCAGCCTTTACTGATTCAACACTGTGTTTAATAATAGGATACATATCCCATATACAACTTGTTAAAACAACACCAGGGGCAAGTTCATTCTGATCGGACATATTACCAAATGCATAAATTCCAGCTTCTTTTGCTGCTTCAAAAACACCAAATCTTTCAGCATAAAGAAAATCAGCTCCAGCTTCGATCATAGCTACTGCAGCTTCTTTTGCTTTTGGAGGATCAAACCAGCTGCCAATCATTGAAACTTTAACTTTTACATTAGGATTAACAGAAAGAGCTCCGGCTTTAAAAGCACCAACAAGTCTGTTTACTTCAGGTATTGGAATTGCAGCAACAACACCAAGAACATCTGTTTCTGTCATCATACCGGCAATAACACCGCTTAAGTATGCAGGTTCATGAATCCAGTTATCAAAAACTGAATAGTTAGGAGCCTGTATGTCAAATTCTGAACCAAAAGCATAAGCAATATCAGGATAATCTTTTGCTACAGCACGGGAAGGTTCTTCACCTGCAAGAAATGCATCACCCACAATAAGATCAAAACCACGTTCTGAATACTCCCTAACAACTTTGGCAAAGTCTGCTGCTTTTACATTTTCTGCAAATTCATAGGTAATACCCATTTCATCAGCTACTTTTAAAGCTGCCTCATGAATAGCTCCATCCCAAGGTTCTTCAATTGATGTCTG
>JAOZPU010000065.1:4634-15728 GCA_029932585.1 Spirochaetia bacterium
TTTTCCTCCTGAAAAATTTTGTGAAATATATTTAACTGTCGGGGCAATTCATGAATTGCCCCGACAGTGATCACACCCCTATATCCTCATTCCATAATTCGGGTTTTTCTTTTATAAACTTATCCATTATAGCAATACACTCAGGGCTATCCACTATTTGCAGATCAACTCCTCTTTCCCTTACATAACTTTCCGGTCCCTGAAATGTTTTATTTTCCCCTACTACAATTTTGGGAATACCATAAAGTAAAGCCGCACCACTGCACATATCGCAGGGTGAAAGGGTTGAATACAAAGTAGCTCTCTGATAATCCTTTGCCTTCAGTCTTCCTGCATTTTCAAAGCAATCCATCTCTGCATGAAGAATAGGACTTCCATTCTGAACTCGCCTATTATGGCCACGTCCAACTATTTTTCCGTCAATAACTAAAACTGCTCCAATAGGAATACCACCTTCAGAAAGCCCTTTTTCCGCTTCTTCGTAAGCTGCTGTTAAAAATTTATCCATGGTTTCTCCTTAGCAAACAATTAGATTCCAATTGTATGTTATAAAAATATTTCATTAAACCCTAAATTTCTCATAGGGGAAGGAAAAATAATAACCTGACAATAGTAAAAATGCAAGTTTTTTTTTATTAATAATAATAATGGCTCACAGTAAAAAAAATCAGTATATTTGTAAACAGAGGATTAATATGAGTAAAAACATCAACAATATAGTAATAACCGAAATAATTGTTCTTATTTTTATCCTGTTATTAGGTGCATTATTTATTTATGACCCATCAGGTACAAAAAACTTCAGCTATCCTCTTGCAATGAGACCTGAATGGAGAGAACGTTTCCAAATTCTTGGTTGGGGAATATTATTTGGAGGATACCCTATAAGAGTTTTTATAAAATTAATTATTTGGATGAAAAAGCATTGATCTCCACCCACCTTTGATAATAAGCCAATGCCATCATCATAACACCATTAGAGTACCTTCCAGTACCCATTTTTGCTATAACTTCCCTACAGGGAATTAAATGAAAATGAATAAATTCATCATTGTCAAGATTCTGCTCCCCGATAAAATCAAGATCCCGGGCAATGAAAGTATAAATAGTATTGTTCATAAATGCAGGATTAGGTGACACCACCCCAATTTCAATTAGCTCTGCAGCAGCATATCCCGTTTCTTCCAAAAGTTCTCTTTTTGCTGCAGTTAGAGCAAATTCACCCTCATCTACCATACCTGCTGGAAATTCCAAAGTAATTTGATTACTTCCATGCCGATACTGCTCTACCATTAAAAAGCAGTCAATACCATTTTTATCAACTAAAATAGGAATAACAGTAATCCAATCCGGTGCATCCAGTAAATAGAAGTCCCCTGGATCCCCTTTGGGTGATATTTTTTTTACCTCATAAAGATCAAAAATTCTACATTCATTTAATTTCTTACGTGATTTTTCATTCCAGGAAAGTTCTTTTTTTGTATCCATAGGCTCAAGAATACATTATAACCATAAAAAAAACTATATTTTCTTGACCTTTGAAGTATTTACAATAGAATAGATATTACAAACATTTATAGAAAAAGGATAATTTTATGGACAAAAAGAATATCGGCTTTATATCATTTAGAATATCCGGAACAGACGGTGTTTCTCTGGAAACAAAGAAATGGGCAGAAATTTTTGACAACTTTGGTTTTAAAAGTTTTTATATGGCTGGAGAGCTGGATACAGATCCTGCTGTTTCTTTTACAGTAGAAGAAACCCATTTCAAACACCCGGAAGCTTTACGTCTGTATAAACAGGCCTTTAACGGTGGAGATACCCGACCTCGAAAACTTTCAAAGGACATGCATATATTTAGAGATCTTTTAAAAGATAAAATATATGAGTTTATTGAAAAATTTAACCTGGATATGATTGTACCTCAAAACACTCTTACAATTCCATTAAATATACCCCTTGCTATGGCAATAACCGAGGTAATTGCCGAAACAAATATTCCGGTAATTGCCCACCATCATGATTTTTTCTGGGAAAGAAAAAGATTTTTAAGAAATTGTGTATGGGACTACCTTGGAGCAAACTATCCCCCTCATCTAAACTCAATCCAGCATGTGGTAATAAATTCTTCAGCCAGACACCAGCTGGGTTTAAGAACAGGAATATCTTCAACACTCATACCTAATGTTATGAACTTTGAAAACCCGGTACCACCTATTGATGAATATAATGCAGATGTAAGAAAAGTATTTGGTATAGATGATGACGAGCTATTTGTACTGCAGCCAACAAGAGTAGTTCAGAGAAAAGGTATTGAACATGCCATTGAGCTTGTTGCAAGATTAAAACGGAAAGCTGTCCTTGTTATAAGCCATGCTTCGGGAGATGAAGGGTACGAATATGAACTACGAGTAAAAGAATTTGCCGAACTCCTTAATATTAGAGCATTATTTATAAGCGAATCTATTGCAGATGAAAGAGGATATACTGAGAAAGGAGAAAAAATATACAGTCTTCAGGATATTTATCCTCATGCAGATTTAGTATCCTATCCATCTCTTCAGGAGGGATTTGGAAATGCCTTTCTTGAAGCAGTATATTTTAAAAAACCAATTTTGGTTAATAATTATTCAATTTATGCATACGATATAAAACCCAAGGGTTTCGAAGCAATAGAAATGGATAACTTTATATCCCAGGCAACAGTTGATGCAACAAATAAATTGTTGGATGATCCTGCAGAAATTAAAAGAATTACAGATAAAAACTATGAACTTAGTCTAAAGCATTATTCATATACAGTTCTTAAGAATAAACTACAGAGTTTAGTTGAAAATGTTTGGGGAAGACCAGCCAACCCGTGCGATTAGTAATATTTCATTACCATTTTCTCCCAGGGGGAGTTACCCAGGTAGTAACTTCCTCTGCTATAGCTGCACTTAGCTATCTACCTGATATTGATGGTATAACCCTTGTAAGCGGGGAAAAGGGTAATACTAAGAATATTGCCCATAACATTAAAGCAGGGTTGAACAGTAAAGTTCAGGACAAATCAGTAATAGAGTATATTACCCTTCCGGAACTTGGCTATATATCTGACATGGAAAAGCATCCTGACACAGTAAGTCTGAAAGAAACACTTCTAAATCACTTTGGAGGTGATCTCTGGTGGGTTCATAATTATCATTTAGGGAAAAACCCTTTTTTTACAGAAGCGATTTTGCAAATAGCCGAAGAAAATCCCGAACAAAAAATAGTACTGCAAATTCACGATTTCCCGGAAGAATCAAGATACAGTAATTTGGAAGTTCTTCATAAATATGTAACCCGGCCACTCTACCCTGTTTGTTCTAATATTAAATATGTAACAATAAACAGTAGAGACAGAAACTATTTAATTACAGCCGGAATACCGAAAGAAATGGTATTCTTATTAAATAATCCAGTTGATTGTCTAAAAAATAATAATAAAATAAATTATTATACAAAAATAGATAACATCCTTTCCAAATCTGCACCTTCATATATAAAAGGTGCTCCTTTAATGATCTATCCAGTTAGAACTATTAGGAGAAAGAATATTCTGGAAGCAGGCCTTTTAGCAAAATGCAGCACAATTCCATTAAATCTACTTCCAACCCTGCCGGGAGTTTCCAAAACAGAAAAAGGGTATTCGGAGCTTGTTGATAATTGCTTTAACAAAAAATTAATTCCAGGAGCTGCCCAGGCCGGAATTGCTCTGGCTGATAATGGAATATCATTTTTTGATATTATGAGCGCAGGTAAAATTATTATTTCAAGTTCAGTTCAGGAGGGCTTTGGTTATCTTTTTATAAATTCCCTCCAATGGGAAAAACCCCTTCTTGCCAGAAGACTCGATGTAATAAATGATTTCAGCAATATTTTCGATCCTGATTTAAGCTATTTTTATGACAGTGTAAATATTCCTCTTAGCAAAACTCTGAAAAAACAATTAGTTCAGGCATATGACAAAAAAATATCTGAACTTAATAAATTTTTGGATGAAAAAATTGTTCTGAATCTCAAAACACAGGAAACTAAAGTACTACAGGAAGATTATATTGATTTCTCATATCTTTCTCCTGTAATGCAAAGGAAATTTCTTAAAGATCTGGAAGATCCTGGTTTATTAAATGAGACCCGTAAAATGAATAGTATTAAACTTAAACAATTAGAAACAATGTTATCTATCGATGGAATTACCTTTGATAAAACTGCTATTGAAAAATTCAGTTTATCGAATCATGCAGAACAAATTGGAAATATCATTCTATCGTTAAATAATAACAAACAAGCCCCCCCAGCCCCAAAAAAAAACATAGATTACAGTATAGTAGCCTCTTTTACCAACTTTGCTTCAACAAGTTTACTATATAATTCAATTTAAACAGCCTGTATTCACAATAATCTTCAAAAAATATCAATTTGTTGATTAGGACGAGCTAATTAACCTTGAAAATTGGAACCTTTTTTTGTATACTTTTACATAAATAAAGCAAATAAGAAGGATAAGAAATGTCAGAAAAAAAGATGGTTACGATTGACGGAAATACAGCTGCGGCACATGTAGCTTACGCCTTCAGTGAGGTAGCAGCAATATATCCGATAACTCCCAGTTCTCCAATGGGAGAGAATGCAGATGCATGGGCCAGTACAGGCCTTAAAAATGTGTTTGGAAAGAAAGTAGATGTTACAGAGATGCAGTCGGAAGCAGGAGCAGCTGGAGCTGTTCATGGATCTCTTAGCGGTGGTGCATTAACAACCACATTTACGGCTTCCCAGGGATTACTTTTAATGATTCCTAACATGCACAAAATTGCAGGAGAAATGCTTCCCACTGTATTTCATGTATCTGCAAGATCACTTGCTGCTCAAAGTTTATCTATCTTTGGTGATCATTCAGATGTAATGTCAGTAAGAAACACTGGTTTTGCTATGACCGCTGCAAGTTCAATTCAGGAAACTATGGATATGGCGCTTGTTGCACATCTTGCAACCCTTAAATCACAGGTTCCATTTGTAAGTTTTTTTGATGGTTTTAGAACCTCTCATGAGATTCAGAAAGTTGAAAAAATATCATTTGAAGATATTGAATCTTTAATTGAACCCGAATATATTGAGCAGTTTCGAAACAGAGCTATGCGACCTGAAGATCCAATTATTAAAGTAGCGGCTCAGAATCCTGATGTTTATTTCCAGGGCAGAGAAACAGTAAATAAATATTACGATGTAACTCCTTCTATAGTTCAGGAATATATGGATAAAGTTGCCTCAGTTATAGGTAGACAGTATCATCTGTTTGATTATGTTGGTGCTCCGGATGCAGAAAAAGTAATTATTGCAATGGGCAGTGCTTGTGACACAATTGAACATGCTGTTAACTATATGGTAGCAAAAGGGGAAAAAGTTGGAGCAATTAAAGTAAGACTTTACCGACCTTTCTCTGTGGAGGCTTTTTTAGGAGCACTTCCTGATACATGTAAAAAAATTGCAGTTCTTGATAGAACAAAAGAACCAGGATCAATTGGTGAACCTCTATACCTTGATATTGTTGCTTCTATGAAAGGCAAAGATATTGAAATTATTGGTGGACGATATGGCTTATCCAGTAAAGAGTTTACCCCAAGTCATGCTAAAGCTGTATTTGACCATCTTGATGGAAAAGCTTTTCACAACTTTACAGTTGGTATAAATGATGATGTAACAAATCTTTCCATTGATGTAAAAGAAACTATCAATGTAATACCCAAGGATGTAGTAAGTTGTTTGTTCTGGGGTCTTGGAGCAGACGGAACTGTTGGTGCAGCTAAAAACTCTATAAAGATTATTGGTGAAAATACAAGTAAAAATGCTCAGGCTTATTTTACATACGACTCAAAAAAGTCCGGTGGTATTACAATATCCCATCTAAGATTTGGAGACAGTGGTGTTAATATGCCATGGTTAATTGATTCTGCAGATTTTGTGGCCTGCCATAATCAGGCATACATTGGTAAATATGACATGCTTGGACCCTTAAAAGAGGGTGGAACTTTTATGCTTAACTCAAAACTTCCCGGCTCTGAAGTTTTTGAAAGCCTGACAAGAGATATGCAGGAAGAGATTATTGCTAAAAAAATTAAATTTTACACCATAGATGCACTAAAGATTGCCGGAGAAACAGGGCTTGGAGTTAGAATTAATACTGTTATGCAGGCTGCCTTTTTTAAAGTCTCGGGGATTATCCCTGAAGATGAGGCTATTAAGCTTATAAAAAAAGCTGTTGCTAAATCCTTTGCAAAAAAGGGTGATGAAATAGTTAAAATGAACTGGGATTCTATTGATAAATCAGCTTCTGCTCTCGAAGAGGTGGTAATACCATCCAGTATCACAAAATCCTTTGCAGCTCCGCCTCTTATTTCAGTCAATTCAGGCAGTTTTGCAAAAAATATTATAGAACCTGTCCTCCGAATTAAAGGAGATGACATTCCCGTATCACAGATGTCTTTTGACGGAATAATACCATTAGGAACAGCAGCACTGGAAAAGAGAGGCATTTCTTCTTCTGTTGCCTCCTGGATATCCGGAAACTGTATTCAGTGTACTCATTGTGTTATGGCTTGTCCCCATGCAGCTATAAGAGCAAAACAAATAGCACCTTCTGAACTGGAAAATGCTCCTTCAAGCTTTAAAACAATCAAATCGAATACTAAAAATGATAAAGATCTGCAGTATAAAATACAGGTTTATATCGATGACTGTGAAGGATGTGGTGTATGTGTAGATGTCTGCCCGGCAAAAACAAAAGCACTGGTAATGAATCCTATAGAAAAAGAAAGAGAAGAGGGAGAAAAAGAAAACTACGAATTTTTTGCTAATCTTCCAAACAACGTAGTAGATGGGACAAAGGAAACTTCTATTAAGGGAGCACAGTTTAGAACTCCGCTCTTTGAATTCTCAGGAGCCTGTGCAGGTTGTGGTGAAACACCATATATTAAACTTGTAACTCAGCTTTATGGTGAGAATATGGTTACTGCAAACGCTACAGGATGTTCCTCAATTTATGGTGGAACTTTTCCAACAGTTCCATATTGCAAAGCTGAAAGCGGAAGAGGCCCTGCATGGGGTAATTCTCTCTTTGAAGATAATGCAGAGTATGGATTTGGTATGAGACTTGCAGTCGACAGCAATAGAACACTTCTTAGAAACAAGGTTGACGAGCTTCTTAAAGCAGGAACAACATTGGATCTTACAGCTGCTCTTAAACGAAATATTGAACTTTGGGATGACAAGAGTAACGAAGCCATATTAGCTCAAACTGCCACTGCACTCCTATTACAACCTGCTTTAAGAGACACAGAAGGAGAATCAAAGAAGATTCTTGCAAAAATAACTGAACTAAAAGATTATTTTGTAGACAAAAGTGTGTGGATAATTGGTGGAGACGGATGGGCCTATGACATAGGTTACGGTGGTCTTGATCATGTAGTTGCTGCAGGAAAGAATGTAAATATTCTTGTTCTTGATACAGAAGTATACTCTAATACCGGTGGACAGGCCTCCAAAGCTACTCCAATTGCAGCAGTAGCAAAATTTGCAAATGCCGGAATGAGAACTGGCAAGAAAAACCTTGCAATGATGTGCATGAGTTATGGTTATGTTTATGTTGCTTCCATAGCAATGGGTGCAAACAGGATACAGACTCAAAGAGCAATTATGGAAGCAGAAGCGTATAATGGTCCTTCTATAATTATAGCTTACAGTCCTTGTATCGCACATGGATTTGATATGAGTGAGTCTCAGTCAGAACAGAAAAAAGCTGTTGAGTCAGGTTACTGGCCTCTATTTAGATACAACCCCGAAGAAGAAGAAGGGAACAGATTTAAATGGGAAACAAAAGAACCAAAACTTGATTACCAGGAGTTTATAAAAGGAGAATCAAGATATTCTGCGCTTTATAAAACAGCACCGGACGAAGCAGAAGCCCTTTTTAAGGAAGCTGAAATTGATGCTAAACGAAGGCTGAACTTCTATAAAAAACTGGGAGAAATCCTGTAAACCACGTAGAGACGTAGCCTGGTCGCAACTTCGTTGCTGCTCGGCTATGCAACCGTAGCGTGCTATATAGCACGCTACGTCTCTACAATATTACGGTTTAAAACGTATAATAATTTTCAGACCATCTTTAGATTCTATTTCAATACTTCCGTCCAACTGTGATTCTGTAAGTAAAAATATTAACTGCATACCAAGGGTATCACCAGCTTTTACTTTCTCAATATCTAAAATACCAATACCATTATCTTTAATAGTAAGTAAAATATTCTTATCTTCAACAATCATAGAAATACTAATTGTATTATCTTTCCCGGCTTTATCAGGATAAGCATATTTAATTGAATTTGTTACCGCTTCATTAAGAATAAGCCCTAAACTAACAGCCTTTTTTGAATCAAGAACAATATTCTCAATATTCATATCCAGATTAATAGTTTTTTCTTCTGTATTATAGGCATCTATAAGTGCTTTTAATAAATCATTAACAAAAATATTCATGGGCAAAGAATCTAAATTGCCTGTTTCGTATAGTTTTTCATGTAAGATAGAAAGAGTCTGAACTCTGTCTCTACCAGCTTCCAGAATACGCTTTGCATTTTCTTCCTCAATACTTCCAATCTGGAGATTTAAAAGACTGGATATTAGCTGAAAATTATTTTTAACCCTGTGATGGATTTCCTTCATTAATGTAATATTCAGTTTACCAGCTTCTTCCAGCTCAATATTCTTATCTCTTAGATTCATAATATCTTTGAATCTGGCCATGGAAATTAAAATAGCTCTTTCCAACTCCTGAGAATCCAGGGGTTTGTTTAAATATGCAGCTACCCCAGCATCTCCTGCATCAATAACCATATCTCTATTATCATATGCAGTTAAAATAATTATAGGAGTTGGACAGATATCCATAATTTGCTTTGAAGCTTCCAATCCATTTAGTTCAGGCATCCTTATATCCATAAGAACCAGATCAGGTTTTATAGTCTGAGTCAGCTCCACTGCAATTTTACCATTAGAAGCTTTACCAACAACTTCATACCCGGTATTTAATAATTCACCTTCAATCATTTCAGATACAAGGAAATCGTCTTCTGCAATTAGAATTTTTAATTTTTTACTTTCCCCATTATAATTCTTCAAGGTTACTGCCTCCGGGGAATTCTATTTCAATCCTTGCTCCATCCCTGTTTTCTATCTTCATACTACCTCTTAAACTTTGTTCAACAATATTTTTTATTAAATACATACCTACATTTTCAAATTCAGATTTAAGTACATTTTCAGGAAAGCCAGGGCCATTATCTTTGTATACAAATTTAATTTCCCCATTTTCTGAAATAATATTTAAATCCACTAATATAACTTCTCCAACCTTAGCGGCATGTTCAATAGAATTTGAAAATAGTTCATTAATAATTATTGCTATACTATGACTTTGATCAGCATCTAAAAATATTTTGGATGGATTAATTTTTGAGACTATCTCTCTATCATTTGGAATTAAATGGTTTAATGAGTGTATAATTCTATCTGCCAATTTATAAAGAGATATTGGAGCCCACTGTGACCTTGAGAGCATTTCATGTGCAATACTAATTCCCTTAACTCTATTAATTAGGCTGTCGATATGTTCCAGCTTAGCTATATCAGAATCACTTCCAGATTGCTTTTTCTCAGCATAGAGCATTCCAATAAAAGAAGAAAGATTATTTTTTACACGATGATTAATTTCTCTAAGCAAGATCTCTCTAGTTTCTGAATCTGCTTTAGTTTGAGAAAGAAGTTCTTTAAGTTCATTTTCTTTATTTTTTATATCTGTTATATCTGTTATGCTGGTAAGTACTATGTAATTAGCAAGAACTATTGATTCAAGTCTAACAAATATTTTATTTCCTTTAAACGTTGCATGTTCTGTTTCAGCATAAAAAGTATCTTCATTCTTATATAGTGAAATTATTTTTTTCTTAAATATTTCATAGGAGACTTTAGTATCTATAATTTCATAATTTATCAATAAATTATCTTTTGTTTTTGCTTCATATAATAGTTCTGTAGCATGATTTACATTTATAGTATTTATCATCTTTGAACATTTTTTTACAATATCAGGATTAATCTCAAGATATTCTTCAATATCTATCTCAATTGAAGATCTTAAGTCATTTAAAAATAAAATCAATTGTGAATAATCCTGTTCCCAGAGAGACAATGGAGAACTTTCAAAATAGCTTCTGAACCTAGCTTCACTTTCTATTAGTTTCTCTTCAATTGCCTTTTGTTCTGTTATATCTGTAATTGTAGTTAGATAACTGCTGCCAGAAAGGTGTGCGTGTTCAATTTTTATATCTATCCTCTTACCACTCAAAGTTTTGTTAACTGTTTCAACAAAACTTACCAGATTATTTTCATAAGTGGAACCAAGTAATTTTTTAAAATCATCAAATGATTCTGGAGTAAATATTTTATCAATACTTGTCAAAAATTCATTCTTACTTCGAGCTCCATACAATTTTAATGTAGCTGGATTTACATCAATAACTTTTACCATTCCAACACATTTTATCAATTCTTCAGGATGTGTATCAAAAAAATCATATAACCCCTGCTTATCGGAAAAAGGTAATTTTTTTAGATATATATTAAGATCAGTACTGTCTTCTACCCAAAGCGACAATGGAGAATTATCAAAAAAACTTCGAAATTTGGCTTCACTTATATTCAAATCTTCAATATTTTTTTTACTTTCTGTAATATCATGGACAATTATAAACACAACTTTATTATTTCTATATTCTACAGGGGAAGCATTAACCTCAACAGTTTTTAATAAACCCGAACTTGTTTTATGTTCAAAAAGAAAATGACTATTAGGCTGCATTATTGCCTTTTTCATTAACTTTTTCCGTTCAGCCAGAGATTTCGTATTTAAATGCCCCATATCCAGCTTTAACATCTGTCCCCGGGTATAACCGTAAAACTTTAGCGCTGCTTCATTTGCTTCCAGTATTTTTTGATTGTTTTCAGAATCGACTA
>JAOZPU010000066.1:0-254 GCA_029932585.1 Spirochaetia bacterium
AGAGCAAAATCACAGCAAGCTTTCTTTTCGGAACACAGCTTCCTCGTCGATCGATCCAATAAAAAAAACGCCCCATATTTGGAGCAATTACTCATAACGTTCCGCAAAATACATGAAGTTGCCGGACGTTTACTATAAATTTTATTCTATTGCCTTTGAGACATTCCTTCAAGTAAAAACTCTGGCAATTTTTGTGTAGCGCACTGAGCGCCAGCGAGGTAAGAGAAACCATGTTTTTGCTGTTATTGGCAGTT
>JAOZPU010000066.1:354-15664 GCA_029932585.1 Spirochaetia bacterium
AAAAAATAATAATTTATCCAGCTTGAAGGTGTCGATTAGGTCAATTGCCAATAACGTTCTGCAAAATACATGAAGTTGCCGGACGTCTTTTATGAATATTATTCTATTGCCTTTGAAACAATCCATCAAGTAAAAAAAATCCCGGCAATTTGGGTGGAACGCACTGAGCGCCAGCGAGGTAAGAGAAACCATGTTTTTGCTGTTATTGGCAGTTGACCGGACTTTCGAAAAAAGATTTTCGAGAAGAAAATTATAAACTTTCAAAAAGCAAAATTATTATTTTTTACCATTAAGCATTATGAAAGAATCCTAAAGCATCAGTTTGAAGAATTAATGGAGCAGTGGGGAAGTACTAACCTCAGAACAAAATATTAAAAATATTTAAAATCGAATAAGTAAGATTTTCTTATAGTAGTTGAATTAAATTTATAAAAACAGGTTAGTAATAGCAGAATTAAAAAATAATAATTTATCCAGCTTGAAGGTGTCGATTAGGTCAATTGCCAATAACTACTTTTGTACGAATTTCAACTAATTTTACTTTTTTTGGTTCTATAGTGCAAGCAGAATTCAATTTTTACCCATATGTATATGTAGGGGGCATTAATTATGCGTGATTATCTTATTGAGTTTAAGAGAGAGATGAAAAATAGAAACTATGCACGAAATACTATTAGGACATATTCTGCACATATTGGACGTTTTTTAATATTTTCCAGGGAGTCAGAATATGATCCATATAAAAGAATTTCTATTTTTTTGGAAGAAGTTATTTCAACTCCGGAACAGAGGCGTCTGGCCTGGTCTGCTATAAAATTATTTTATGAAATTGTTTTAAAAAAGGATTGTCCATATAAGCTGGATAGGGTTAAAAACAGAAAAAGATTACCGGATATCCTAACGAAAGATGAGGTGCTGGAAATCTTAAATGTCATTACCAATGAAAAGCACCGTCTTATAATAACTTTTTTATATGCAAGTGGCTTACGGGTTAGTGAAGTGGTTAATTTAAAGATAAAGGATCTGAATTTCTCCAGTCTTTCAGTAAAAATAAGAAATACAAAAGGCCATAAAGACAGGATAACTTTATTGTCAGAAAAATCAGTAGAAGATATAAAAAAGCTTATTAAAGGGAAAGATGGGAATGATTATATATTTTTAACTTTGTATAATAAAAAATATACAATTAGAACTGTGCAAATGATTTTTTCCAATGCGTTGAAAAAAACAAATCTTCAAAAAAAACCTACCTGTCATACACTTCGACACTGTTTTGCTACACATTTGGTGGAGGCTGGTACAGATATTAAGAGTGTGAAAACTTTATTAGGTCATAAATCTGTAAAGACAACCATGGTATATGTAAATCTTGCAGATCCAGTTTCTAAAAGAATCAGGAGTCCGTTATAACGAATTTCCTGTAAAGTTTAATTTTACTTATTTATGAATTTCGTTAAAGTCTCTACTGTTCCAAACCTAATATCAACTTTATTCCAACATCAATTTTTTCAACTGAGGCTCTGCTTATTATTCCAATTTTTTTAGTTAGACGCTGTTTATCTATCGTAGAAATTTGCGATACATTTATTACTCCGTCTTTGGGTAACCCTGATTCTTCTTTTTTTAGTAGAATATTACCTGGAGCATCTGCCAGTAACAAATTAGTGCTTATTGATAGTACTATGATTGTTCTAATTTTGCTTTTATTGAAAGAATTGTCCTGTAGAATAACTACTGGTCTATTAAAACCGGGTTCACTTCCAAAAGGAAGTCCCAAATCTGCCCACCAAATTTCACCACGTATCATTTTTTGTAGCTTCTCTTAAACTATCAATATTTATGTTGGATATTTCTGTGTTTCTCTCAGATTCTTTTGAATAAACTTGATTGAGTTTTTCTGTTACATATTCATTGCTGTGGATATTGATAAATTCTGTAATTGCTTTTGTATATAATTGGCTTCTGGGAATTTTTAGTCTTTTAGCTGTTTTTTCAGCAGCAATAAAAATATTATCCGGTATCGAAATAGCTGTTTTCATATAATAAGTATAACTATGGTTATACCAGAAAGCCAAGGAAAAAGCTGAAACATACATAAATTTCAAATCATTGACACTTATAATTTCTGTATTTATTATTCTATATGCTGAAACCTGAAAATGATCCTATGGGTCATGCAATTACAGACTATTATGAAACTGGATCTGCCGGCAATTTGTTTGTGTACTCCGATATCTGTGAAACTGATGAGATTCCAGTTCCTTACATGTTTAGAACTTTTAAAGAGATGCCTACTCTTGAACAAAAAGCTTTGAATTTATGTCATGGCGAAGTTCTTGATGTGGGAGCTGCAGCAGGGGCTCATAGTTTGTGGCTTCAGAATAATGGAATAAATACTTCAGCAATTGATATTTCCAGACTATCTGTAAATATAATGAAAAAACGTGGGATAAAAAATGTTCACTGTTGTAATATTAACACACTCTCTGCAGATAAAAAATATGACACTCTGCTTTTATTAATGAATGGTACAGGTCTGGCTGGTACTCTGGATAACCTTAGTATGTTTTTAAAACAATGCAGCAGCCTTTTAAAATCTGGTGGTCAAATACTTATAGATTCATCTGATCTTATTTATTTGTTTGATTCTTTGGATGAAATACCAAAAGACTATTATTATGGTGAGGTAGAGTATCAGATTGTTTATAAAGATATTATTTCTAAGTCTTTTAACTGGTTGTTTGTCGATTATAATAGATTGAAATTGACTGCCGAGACTAATGGAATGAAATGCAGCAGGATTATGGATAGTAAAAATTTCCATTATCTTGCACGAATTATTTTATAAAAAATGTACCATAGTGCAAAAAGCTTTATTATTGACTTTTACTTCCTGTAGGAGTATAAAAATAGACTATGAAATTGGATGAATTATATATTACGGCCAGGCTGGCAAAGCTGGATTTGGGTGAGAAGGAAGCAGAGAAGCTGTCTGTAGAAGTTAGTCGAATGCTTGAATACTTTGCGGTAATGGAGAAGGTCGATGTTGCTGGATTGGATGCTACTGTGCAAACTCTGGATAGGGGAAATATTACCAGATCGGATGTGGTCTCTTCTTTGGATGTGACGGGTAGAATATTGGCTAATGCACCAGAAACTGAAGATCGGTTTATTATAATTCCAAAGGTTCTGTAAGGAAATATAATGAAGATAAAAGAGAATTTAGATTCTTATTTAAAATATGTAAGTAACTGGGAAGAAAAAATTGGTAGCTTTCTTGAATTTGATATTAGTCGAACAAAAGGTATGTCTACTGTCGAAGGTCAACTTGCTGGTATTCCTTTTGGAGTAAAAGATAATTTTGCTGTTGAAGGTTTTAATATAACTTGCGGCTCTAAAATTCTGGAAGGTGTTTCTGCCCCTTATACTGCTACTTCTGTAGCCAAACTTCAGGCTGCCGGGGCTGTTGTTGTTGGAAAAACTAATCTGGATGCCTTTGGTATGGGATCATCAACAGACAATTCTGCTTTTAAAATTACTAATAACCCCTGGGATACTAACCGGGTTGCGGGTGGTTCCAGTGGGGGAAGCGCTGCTGCAGTAGCGGCTGGTATTGTTCCCTTTGCTCTTGGATCTGATACTGGCGGATCTGTTCGACAGCCTGCATCTTTCTGCGGGGTGTATGGTTTAAAACCTACTTATGGGGTTGTTTCACGTTATGGTCTTACTGCTTATGCTTCATCTCTGGATGTTGTCGGTGTTGTAGCAAGAACTGTAGAGATGACAAAGACTGTCTTTGATACAATGAAGGGACAGGATATAAAAGATAATACATCGGTTAGTCACCCTGGATCCAGAAATAATGGGGATGTTAAAAAGATTGCTGTTTTAAAAATAGAGGATGGTTCTTTAAGTGATGATGTTGCTAAATCTTATTTAGAAAGCAGGAAGCTTCTTGAAAAGCTTGGGTATGATATTGTTGAAATAGAACTTCCCTCTTTGGAATATGTAGTTCCTGTTTATTACACTATTGCTACTGCAGAGGCAAGTGCAAATTTGGCACGGTACAATGGGTTAAGATATGGATACAGATCTAAAAATGGTAATGATCCTGGTGAAATTATGCAGACTTCCAGAGATGAGGGGTTTGGGGATGAGGTAAAACTTCGTATTTTACTTGGCACCTATGTTTTAAGGTCCGGATTTCAGGATCAGTTTTATCATAAGGCCCAGAAAATACGAACTGCTATTCGAAATGAGTTTGATAAAATTTTCGAATTAGCAGATCTTATTATGATGCCAGTTTTTCCAACTGCTGCCTTTAAACATGGATCTACAGATTTGGATCCCTTTCAGCAAAAAGTAGCTGACAGGTATACCTGTGCAGCCAATCTTACAGGTTTACCTGCGCTGGCTATTCCTTCCAGTATTGAAAATGGTTTGCCAGTTGGTGTTCAGTTTACTGCTCCTGCTTTTGAAGAGGACAGATTGTTCAATATTGCAAAGGTCTTAGAGAAAGATTTTCCTTCGCCCCTGGCTCCTGGTACAAAAAATTGGAGCATAATATGAAAAATTCTAAAACAAAGGCAAAGTATCAGACTTTTATAGGTCTTGAAGTACATATTCATCTTATTACAGAGTCCAAGGTTTTTTGCGGATGCAGAAATGTTTTTGGGAGTGAGCCCAACACTAATGTCTGCCCTGTGTGTATGGGGTATCCTGGTGTCCTTCCTTCTTTGAATGAGGAAGCAGTTAAAAAAGCTTATCAGGTTGCCATGGCTTTAAACTGTCATTTAAATGAAAAAGCTGTTTTTGAAAGAAAAAACTATTTTTATCCGGATATGCCAAAAAATTATCAGATAAGTCAGTTTGAGTTTCCTTTTGGAGTTGACGGGTATTTTGATCTGGAGCTTGCAGATGGAAGTACTCGAAAAATTCGAATACATGATGTTCACCTTGAGGAAGATGCCGGGAAGATGATTCATGAAGGGAGCCAGTCGAAGCTTGATTATAACAGAGCTGGTACACCTCTGCTGGAAATTGTTACAGAACCGGATCTTGTTACTGGAGAAGAGGCTGAAGCTTTTGTTCAGCAGTTTCGTCAAATGGTTCGTTATCTTGGTGTTACTGACGGTAATATGGAAGAGGGCAGCCTTCGCTGTGATGCCAATGTTTCTATTAATGAGTTTGGTAAGGGGCTTGGTACAAAAACAGAGTGTAAAAATCTTAACTCTTCCCGTTTTATAAAAAAGGCTCTTGAATATGAAATTAAGAGACACACCAAAGTTATTAATTCCGGAGACACAATAATTCAGGAAACCAGGCTTTGGGATGAGAGTAGTTCCAAGACAAGTTCTATGAGAACAAAGGAGTCTTCCAACGACTATAGGTATTTTCCAGAACCGGATCTTCCTCCTTACTGGCCTGAAACTAAATTTTTGGCTGATATAAAAGAATCCCTTGTCGAACTTCCAGGAATAAGGAAAAATAGATTTATTGACGAATATGGCATTAATCAACAGCAGGCACTTTTCCTTACTTCAGAAAAGTCTATGGCAGATTTTTTTGAAACTGTTGTAGAAGGTGACATAGAAGATAAAAGTTTACCCGGGACAGTTGCTTCCTGGTTAAGTGGTAATGTTCAAAAAATACTTAATAATTCAGGACAAGGTATAGAAGAATCTTCTTTAAGCCCCAGGCGTTTACTTAGTATTCTAAATATGATAAAAAAAGATAAAATAAGTACTGGAATTGGGAAAAAAGTTCTTGGTCTTGTTTTCGAGGCGGATAAAGATCCGGAAGATATTGTAAAGAATATGGGCCTTGATGAAGGACCTGACGAGAGTGAGATTTTTAGAATTGTTTCAGATATTGTAGATGCAAACCCAAAGGTTGCAGAAGCAATAAGGGATGGAGCAGATAAACAGATTGGTTTTTTTATGGGACAGGTTATGAAGGCTACATCCGGAAAAGCCAACCCTGGAAAGATACAGAAATTATTACGTGAAAAAATTTTGACAGGGCCAGAAAAAAACTAGAAAAAGGCCATATGAAGGCCATAAAGAGGACAGATAAGTGAAAATAAAAAGAACGCACAATTGTGGTGAATTAAAAAAAGAACTTAGTGGTCAGACTATATCATTGAACGGTTGGGTGGAAAACTACCGTGACCATGGTGGTGTTACTTTTATTGATCTTACAGACAGATGGGGTCTTACTCAGATTGTTTTTGACCCAACAGTATCCGGAGATGCTCATAAAACAGCCCAACACCTTAGAAGCCAGGATGTTATAGCTATTACTGGAAAAGTTAGCGAAAGACCAGCAGGTATGGCTAATGGTAAGCTATCTACTGGTGATATTGAGATTTATGTAACAGAACTGGAAGTTTTAAATAAATCTAAAACACCTCCTTTTGATATTCATCATGCAGATGGGGTTAATCAGGAATCTCGGCTAAAGTACAGATTTTTAGATCTTAGAGGTCATCAGCTTCAGCAAAATCTGATGTTTAGAAGCAGGGTAACTAATATTATAAGAAACTTTTTTATAGATAATGAGTTTATAGATGTTGAAACTCCTATTCTAACAAAGGCTACTCCCGAAGGGGCAAGAGATTATCTTGTTCCCAGTCGTGTAAATGAAGGTAAGTTTTTTGCACTTCCTCAGAGCCCACAGCTTTTTAAACAATCCTTAATGATTTCTGGTTTTGATAAGTATTTTCAAATTGCAAGATGTTTTCGTGATGAGGACTTGCGAGCAGACAGACAGCCTGAGTTCACCCAGGTGGATGTTGAAATGGCTTTTATTGATCAGGATGATATAATGGGAGTAATAGAGAACCTTTTTGAAGTACTTCTAAAAGAACTGTTTAATAAGGATTTAAAACTTCCTCTTCCCAGAATGACCTACGACCAGGCTATGCTTGAATATGGAAAGGATGCACCTGACTTGCGTTTTGGTTTAAAGATTGTAGAACTAAGTGATGTTTTTAAAGATTCAGGCTTTGGCGTTTTTGCCAATGCAATTGCAGACGGTGGTTTTGTAAGAGCTATAAATATTAAAAATGGAATAGCATCCTTATCCCGAAAAGATCTGGATGAAATGACTCCTTTTGTTAAGACATTTAGAGCCAAAGGGGCCGCCTGGATAAAGGTTAATGAAGACGGTCCCCAGTCTCCTATTGTTAAGTTTTTTAAAGAGGGAGAAGTTGAAGCATTGTACAAAAAAATGGGAGCTGAGACAGGAGATGTTATTGTTTTTATAGCAGATAAGGAATCTGTTGTTTGTCAGAGTCTGGCTGCTCTTAGAATCCACTTTGCTGAAAAACTCAATTTAATTGATGAGAACGAACTTAATTTGTCCTGGGTTGTGGACTTCCCAATGTTTGATAAGGATAGTGAAGGTAATCCTACTCCAACTCACCATCCTTTTACTGCACCAAAACCGGAAGATGAGGATAAGCTTGATACTGATGTTTTTGCTGCTAAATCAAATGCTTATGATATTATTCTCAACGGTACAGAAGCTGGTGGTGGAAGTATAAGAATACATAATAATGATATGCAGCAGAAAATATTTACTCTTCTTGGTATTGATGAAGAGGAAGCAAAAGAGAAGTTTGGTTTCCTTCTGGATGCACTTCAGTACGGTGCTCCTCCTCATGGTGGTTTAGCCCTTGGTCTGGATAGGATTCTTATGCATTTTCTAAAGACAGAATCTATTAGAGACGTTATTGCTTTTCCAAAAACCCAGAAGGCAACATGTCTTATGACAGATGCTCCTGGTTCGGTGACTGATGACCAGCTGGAAGAGCTGTTTATTGAATCGACTGCTGATCTGGAAGATTGATAACGGAGCTGATATGACAGATATATTACTTATTACTTTAATTTTTTTAGTAATTGTAAATATTATTTTTACTATTTTTAAGAAGGCAAAGGTAAATATTAGACCTCAGTTAAAAGATCTGGAAACGTCAGTGAGTAAGTTTGATGTAGTTCTCGATAAAAGCAGTAAGGATACCAGAGAAGATTTTAGACTGAACAGGGAAGAAAATGGCCGTCAGTCTTTTAAAAGCCGTGAAGAGTTGGCAAAATCTCTAAGATCCTTTGAGCTGAACTTTAAAGCAAATACTGCTGAATTTGGAAAGCAGCAGCTGGAGATAAATAAAGTAACTGTTGAAAGAATAAAAGATGTAAAAGATTCTATAGAAAAGCATTTACGCCATATTCGAGAAGACAACAATAAGCAGATAGATGAGATGCGTAAAACTGTAGATGAGAAGCTTCAGTCAACTCTGGAAAAAAGAATTGGAGAATCGTTTAAGCAGGTAAGTGATCGTCTGGAACTGGTTCACAAGGGTCTTGGAGAAATGCAGACCATTGCAACAGGGGTGGGAGACTTAAAGAAGGTTTTGTCTAATGTAAAGACCAGGGGTGTTCTTGGAGAATATCAGCTTGGAAATATTTTAGAGGAAATTTTGGCTCCCGGACAGTATGGTAAAAATGTAGCAACCAGGAAGGGTAGCCAGGCAAATGTTGAATATGCAGTCAAGCTTCCTGGAAAAGATAATAACAGTGAAGTCTGGCTGCCAATAGACTCCAAGTTTCCTATAGAGAGCTATAACAGGCTTCTTGAGGCATATGAAGTTGGAGAAAAAAGTATTATTGATGCTGCTCAGAAAGAACTTACAAAGACTGTAGAAAGTTTTGCAAAAGATATTCATAACAAATATATTGATCCTCCTCATACAACAGACTTTGCAATTATGTTTTTACCTGTTGAGAGCCTTTATGGCGAGGTCTTAAGGCATCCCGGATTATTTGAAACTCTTCAAAGAAAGTATAAAATTACTGTAACAGGCCCAACAACTCTATCTGCTCTTTTAAACAGTTTGCAGATGGGTTTCAGAACCCTTGCAGTTCAGAAGAAGAGCAGCGAAGTATGGAAGGTTCTGGAAGCGGTTAAAACAGAGTTTGGTAAATTCGAAGAACAGCTTGATACTGTTTACAGCCATTTAAACAAGGCCAGTAATTCTTTGGATGTGCTTAAAACTACAAGAACAAATGTAATGTTAAGGAAGTTAAAGGATGTGGACAGCCTGGATGCTCCGGAAGCTGTGCCAGACCTTAAAATTACTTCGGAAGATGATGATCCCTTAAAAGATATGCTTTAAGGGGAAATTTTTATTCTAACTATACTCCAAAACAAGTCCTGATCCTACCTCCTCCAGTTTGACTACGTTTGATAATTTAATTTTAGAGTGCAGATCGGTACAATGGCATGCATGCATAGTTTCTGGCTTAATATTTTTTATAAAAGATGTGGTTTCTTTCATTTGTATTTCAGGAGGATCCAGAAGATGAAAGCCTCCTATAACATCTACAATTTTGCTTATGCCTGTAATTTTTTGAGCATAACTTATTATGTTGCAAATACCTGCGTGGGAGCATCCTGTTATAATTACAAGACCCTTTTCTGAAGCGTAAACCATTGCAGAATCGTCAAGTAGGAAATCTGGAGATTCTTGTCCCTTTATAACAGTTTTTCCTATTGGTTCCAGGGCTTCAAAATTATTTTTACGTTCAATTTCACCAAGAAATAGTAACTTTTCTGTAATTTTTACAGGGCTTCTGCTTAAATTTAAATTAAAAAATGGATAAAGATTTTCTTTACCAATAAAGGTTCCAATTTCCACTGTATCAGGAATGTATTTTCTTAATAATGTATCTGGATGAGCTACAAGATTCGGTTTCTTTCTCTTTATACTTCTCCCTTTTAGTGCAATATGCTCAAAAGACTCTTCTGCATAAAGTTTAAGCAGTGGGTCAAGTCCTCCTGTATGATCAATATGACCATGGGATAGAACCAGGTAATCAATATCCAGAAGATTTATATTAAGTTTTTTCGCATTTTGAATAAACATATCCGAATAACCGGTATCAAAAAGTATTTTTATATCTTCAGTTTCTATTAGATAAGATACCCCCGGCTCACCGGACAAGTATCTATCTATTATTGTGTTATTATCAACAAGGATAGTTAGTTTCATATAATAATTTTACTGTTGAATTGGTTTAAGTACAAGGTCTTTTTACCCTATAAATTCATTTCCCACTTTTCTGGCTCGTTCAGCCTTGTCCAGGTTAATCCCTAAAGCAATTCCAGTTTCAACAAGTATATTCCACCCTGCAGCAAGTTCTACATAATTTTGAAAATAACCAACTTCAGGGATCTTAATTGTTGGGAATATTGTATCTCTGGATGAAATTGCAATAATATTTAATCCAACTCCATCAATTAAACATTCCTTAAATTTTTCTTCTTCATCTTTGAAAGGATTTATAATAATTACTACATCATTTTTATCCATAACTTCTTCAATACCATGTACTCCGTAGGTTCCTTCCAGAAAGTCAGATTTTTTGTGGGTAATTTCGTTTGTCTTTAAGGTCAGCTCTTCTGCAACTCCATCGTTTCTCCCTGCAAAATAGATTGTACCTGCATTTGTAATAGTTTCAATAATTTTACTGTCTATATTCATTTCTAAAGCTGCCTGAACAGCTTTTCCTGCTTCAGATAAATTCCCCATAGTTTTACTAGAATATTTAGCAAAAAGAGCATCGTAAAAAAGGCTTTGCTCTACAACACTTTTTGTTGCAGCAACGGCATTTTCTTTTCCACATGTCAGTACATGTGTATCTGCTGTTAAATCTTCCAGAGGGGTATTTCTATTTGCTGTTATACCAAAAAGGTTTTTATTACCCTGTTTTTTTAGAACTGAAAAAAGCCTAATAAGTTCTTTTGTTTTTCCTGAATTTGACATTCCAAAAACAACAGAATCTTTTAAATTATATTCTAAGGCCTGAGTTCCTCCTTCAGTAAAAACTGCAAGATCTGTTCCCTGTTTCTGAAGATTGTAGAGTGCATGTTTTGCAGGTAATATTCTGCTGCTGCCTTCTCCTGTGAGGAATATGTTATTGCCGAATAATGGTGTAATATACTTTGAAACTACCTCAATATCGTAATTTGCAACAACTTCTGCTGTTTCAAGCATCTCTCTACATAATGCATATTTGTTATATTTTGTATCTTTTAAGTTCATATTTTATCTCTCCTTGTTGTATTTTTTATCGTTTAAAATCTTTTAATATTTCCTGTATTAAAGGGTCACTGTAAAATGCAGCCCCTGTATTCTGCCAGTAGGCTTCTGCATATTTAACCCCAGCCATTTTCCCAATTTTAAGATCAGAATCTCTCATGTCACCAAAGAAATCTGTAATGTTGAACATAAGTTCCATTACTGCTTTCTGGGATTCATGACAGGCAAGCATCTCTTTTTTAATTTCAAATGTGCTTGTCACATCTATAAAAAAAGAAGGATCTGCTATTTTGCCACCCATATTATCTGTAAATCCAAAGGGTGACGAATAGTATAGAAGAGGTGTGAGTTCTGTTGGTTTTTCTTTTGTTGGTATATTTGGAAGAGTTGCAACTATTGTTCCAGCTTCCACAATGGATGATGTTGCTCTATGGTCAGGGTGATAGTCGAATGGAAGGTGAGTAATTACAATTCCTGCATTAACTTTTCTAATAAGTTCGGTTACCTTAATTCTGGTTTCTGCATTGTCAAATAGATATCCGTCTCTCTCATTCAGACAGTAATAGTCTGCATTTAGAATTTCTGCAGCCCGGGCTGCTTCTTTTTTCCTGGTTGCTGCAGTTTCTGCTTCGTTCTGGGTTGCCCCGCCCATGCCTCCATTAGTCATAGTAGCAATTACTATTTTAAATCCCTTTTGCTTTAGCAAAGCAAGGGTTCCTGAGCAGAAAATTTCTGTGTCATCAGGATGTGCCTGGATTGCAAGTACTGTTTTGCTGAAATTTTTCATTATTTATAACACCTCCACATAAGTTTTATCCAGTTCGATATAGTTTGGGATTTCTCCTACAAGGGGGCGCATATATTCAATAAGCTTTTCTGTTACAAAATTACCCCGTTTATTTATAAAATCCAAAGGCATTGCCTTTGCCCGTATTGCAACATTGGATAGTTCTGTTTTCCCATAAGTACATTTGTATGGATTATTGGATACTCTGTTTATTGTAACCATGTATCCGCTATTCCCGCCAAGTGCAAGTTTTACTGCTTCTCTGCCGCAATCAAATGCTTCTTCCAGATCTGCTGGTACTGCTCTGTCAATGGCGCACATATTTAAAGATTCAGTTATTTGGAATTCACCTCTAAAGCCTGTGGCATCTTTTAGTATTTTATGAACGTTAAGTCCTACACTTGCACCACCCATAGCTCCGAATTCTTTGTTGTTAAATGAATCTTTTTCCTTTGCAGCACTAACTGGTATCCCATCAGAATATAAAAGCCCTTCACTTACAACAATTGATACCCAACCATATTTTTTAATACAATCTTTTGCATCTTCTAAAAATTCTTCTTTATTAAATGGGCGTTCAGGGCAATAGATTAAATGAGGAGCATCCTGTTCCTGTTTTTTTGCGAGAGCTGTTGCAGCCGCAAGCCAACCTGCATCACGTCCAATAGTCTGATAGATTACAAACTTATCAACTTTCTGCATATCTCTTGCCAGAACTCCGGACTGAGCTACGCTGAGCATATTATATCTTGCCGCAGAGGAGAATCCTGGTGTGTGATCAGTTCCATAAAGATCGTTATCTACAGTTTTTGGTATTCCAATTCCTCTAAGATCATAGTTCTGTTCTTTGCAATATTTTTCCACCCTGTGGATTGTATCCATTGTATCGTTTCCACCAATAAGAAAAAAGTAACGGATACTGTACTTTATAAGAACTTCCAGGATTAAAGGAAGATCTTTCTCTTTAAGCTTATGCCGGGAAGAACCCAGTGCAGAAGATGGGGTTGACTGTAGACCCTTTAATATTTCTTTGGACTGGTTGCCAAGATTAATTAATTTTTCTTCCATAAATCCGGCAATACCGTAACTCATTCCATAGATGTTATCTATCTTATCAGATTTTAGAGCTGCATCAATAACACCTGCCAGAGATGAGTTAATTACAGATGTTGGCCCACCTGACTGCCCTACAATAACATTACCTTTCATGATAGTTCTCCATATATTCTCTGAATAGATTAAATCTAGGATACTTAAAATAAAAAGTCAATAAAGCTGATTGTGAAATGATTGAATTAAAATAAAATTTCATATAACATTTGGACAGGAGACTTAAAATGCTTAATGATTATGGAAATATCCAAAAAGAACGGATGTCGGATATTTTGTTTACTATTCTGAATTCAAGAGAAATTACCAGGGGGGAGCTTGCTTCCAGGCTGAATCTAAGTCCTTCTTCTGTTGTAAAGTATATAAATAAACTTATAGAACATGGTCTTGTGAGAGAGAGTGGTCTGGATGAGTCCACAGGTGGAAGAAGATCTGTTTATCTTGAATTTAATCCCGAAGTGGGAGTTAATATTGCTATTATATTTAATCTTTCCAACATTCATGGTGCCTTAGTGAATCCTTCAGGAGAAATTGTTTACGAACTTTTTTCTTCTACATCAAAGGGTATAGAAAAAGATGATTTGCTGGATAGTTTGTTTAAAATAATTAAAGATCTGCAGGAACAGGCAAATACTATTGGAAAAAGTATTTTTGGAATAGGTTTGGGAATGGGTGATTCTATGGATCTAAAAGAGGGTATCTCCTATGAATATCTTTTAGCCAGAAGCTGGAAAGATGTTCCTTTAAAGGAGCTGGTTGAGTCTAAATTTGATTTACCATTTTTTCTTATAAATGATATTGATGCAGGAGCTCTTGGGGAGAAGTTTTACGGCAGGGGTGTGAAAGTAGAAAACTTTGTAACCCTCTGGTTGTCGGAGACTGTTGGTATGGGAATGGTATTAAATGACAGAATCTATTTTGGCAAAAAGGGGTCAGTAGGTGAAATAGGTCATACAAATGTTATTCCCAATGGAGCCTTATGTACATGTGGAAACAGAGGTTGTCTTGAAACTGTTGCTACAGAGGCCTATGTATTAAAAAAGTGCAGAGAGGGAATTGTTAGTGGTGTTAATAGTGAGATTGTTAATTTTGCCGGAGCTGATGGATCAAGCCTTAAAATTAAGGATATTATAGATGCTTCCAATAATGGTGACCGTTTTGTAAGAAATATTTTTCTGGAGATTGCGGGTTATATTGGAGAGAAGATTAGTGATGTTGCAAATATTTTAAATCCCGAAGCTATAATTATGCGTGGCAGTATTATAGACGGGAATACATTTTTATATGAAAATATCAACAGAATTGTAAAAAACCGCAGCCTTTCAATTATATCAAATTCTATTGAGCTCAAATATACTCATGAAACTTCGGATATACGTATTCCAGGTGTAAGCAGCTATATTCTTATGAACTATTTTAGAACATAGTTCTTAATTACATATCTAATATAATATTATTAAGTGGATCTGTGTCCTTTTTTGATTCTTTAAGGAGTTGATCCCAGTCATCCGGTGGGTATCCATTGTTAAGCATTTTTTCAAATATTTTGTAAGCATCTGATTTACTGTTATATGCTCGTTTTGTTCCTTCATCATTAACCCAGGCATAAACAATTATCTTACTTTCATGATGATATCTAAAGAATAGACGGTACTGTTGGAAAAACTTTGCACGAAACCAATGTTTATGATTTTTCCCCAGAGTTGATCCCTGACGATAACTTGTAAGTGTAGGATCCCTGGGGATTATATCAAAGGCTAATTTATTAATTGCAGCTAAATGTTTTGTAGTGTTCTTTTTTTTGTAATTGATAGGATCCTTTTGTTTAAGAATTTCTACCTGTTGTATAAGAGTTTCTACCTGTTTCACAAATAAGGCATGGCCGAAAATTTTCCAACCGTTTATGACTAAGGGAATAGTTTTTGACAAAACTATTTATCCTCGTTGGACAGAGGACTGTTTAAATCAATTTCTACATCAGATACAAGTGTTTGAGCACGATTATAAAAATCAGAGTCAAGAGCTTTTACATTCTTTGGATTCATATTTATATCATTGGTTAAAAATGTAAGGAATCTTTCCAGAACAGGATCCTCGTCCATTTGGTTAGCACGGGAAACTAGTACGTTTCCATCAGATTGAACTGTGAAGCGTATCTTATCATGTTTTTCCAGACCAAGAGCTTTTCTTACTATATTTGGTATAGTTGTCTGATATCGTTTTGTTAGTGTAGAATCACTGTATAATGATAATGATGACATTGTTTTTCCTCCAAATAAGAATTATATTATAAATTTAAGGTAATGCAA
>JAOZPU010000067.1 GCA_029932585.1 Spirochaetia bacterium
GGTTTTAAATAAACAACCCAGTATAAAAAGGCTACAAAAAATCCTCCACCAATTATATTTCCAATTGTTACGGGAATTAAATTATTAAATATAAATCCGTTCCAGTTTAAATTAGACAAACTTTCCATACTCAAACCTGATGCTTTAACAACTGCAGGCTGTGATTTAAGCAGGATACCCTTAAAAATAAAGAATATATTTGCAATTGAATGCTCAAAACCAGAAGCAACAAAAGTCGTAACCGGAAAAACTATTGCCATAATCTTTCCCATAACGTATCTTGATGCAATTGCCATCCAAACTGCTAGACATACAAGCCAGTTACACAAAATACCTCTTATTAATGCTTCCGTGAAAGATAGATTAACTTTTGCATTTGCAATTTTTAAGGAAAATGCCCCAACCTCATGATCAGCTGATTTCCACAGACCTGAATAATAAATTAGATAGACTATAAGCATTGATCCTATAAAATTTGCAACAAAAACTATTAACCAGTGATTTAATACCTTCCCCCATGAAATCCGTTTATCAAGGGCTGATATAATAACAAGATTATTACCAGTAAATAATTCTGCACCTGCTATTACAACAAGAACTAATCCAACACTAAATACAATACCCATTACCAATTTAGTAATACCTACACCAAAATATCCACTCATATCATGCCCGGTCATTGTAGCAAGTTGAGCTCCAAATCCTATAAAAACCCCTGCAAAAATACCTAAAATAATTAGCTTTATAAAACTTTCATTTACTTTTGTTACACAAATAGATTTGGATAATTTTTCTGCTGTATTAGCTGGTGTTCTACAATCTACTGCCATAGTCTCTCCTTTACCTATATTATTAAATTAAACATAGATCTATTATTACATTTTGTCAATATATTGTGAATATATTTTTTTTATTTATACAATTTCATGTTTTTATATTTTATATAATCTCTCAACCATAAAATAACAAATTTATTTTTTACCAAATCATTAAATTAGTTTTGTGCAATTATATTTTTTACTATCAAATTTAAACACACTCAGCTTGATCATTAGATAAAATAAATTTACACTCCTACAAGATTATATTGGAGTTAATATGAAACCTGTAATTATATACATTTCAGGCGCACATCAACATTCTGGTAAAACAGTTACAAGTATTGGCCTGCTTTCTTTACTAAGTAAATTTTACCCAAGTGAAGAACTTGGTTATATAAAACCTGTAGGGCAGCAGGTTATAAAACTTGAAGATGGAACCACCATTGACAAAGATGCTCAAATTATTGATAAATTCAGCAAAATACCTGCTTTGGATTTAAAAATAATCTCCCCTGTGCAATTCCCGCAAACCTTTACAAGAGATTATCTTGATTCGAATATTCAGGAACAACTAACCCAAAATCTATCGGAAAATATAAAAAACGCCCTAAGTTTTATGAAAAACAAAAGATTTATTATTGCAGAAGGAACGGGTCACCCTGGTGTTGGAAGTATTGTAGGACTATCTAATGCAGTTGTAAGTAATATGATGGGAGCAGAAATTATATATATTGCCGGTGGAGGAATAGGAAAAACTATAGACAGAATGGAAGTGGATCTTTCATATTTTAAGCACAAAGGAAGTCGCTTAAAAGGAATTATTTTTAATAAAGTTATTGAAGACAAAATTCCAACTATGAAAAAATATATAACTGAAGATCTTATTAATAAACGGTTTAGGAGCCAACCTGATTTACCCATAAGCATACTGGGCTTTCTCCCAAAAGTAAGGACTATTCTAAATCCTTCAATGAACTTGCTTCGTAAAAGATTTAGAAATCATAAAACAATAGGAAATTTACAGGATAATCTTTGGCACAAGCCAGTTAATAATATAAAAGTTCTATCACTTGTTTCTGAAGTAATGGATCTTGATGAACTAATTGATCCTGGTGATATTGTTTTAATTGCAATAATGTCCCGAAACAGACGCTCGAGGATATTAAAATATGCTGCAAAAATGAAAGGGAGACTAGGTGGACTTATTCTAACTTCTGCCAAAATGTATACCCTCTCTTCTGAAATTGAAGAGATGATACTGGATGTAGGCATACCAGCATTTGTTGTTGAAGAAGACACTGCCGGAGCAGAAGAGATTTTACTGGATGGGTATGCAAATACTAAACTTCAAATTTATGATGACAAAAAGGTCGCAGAGGTAAAAGATTTGTTTGAAAAACATATTGATTTTCAAAAATTTATTGATGCCTTTAAATCGAAACATTAAATACATATTAAATTTAACTATCTTTACTGGTAATTAGGAGTAAAACAAGCCTTGCTTTATTGCCTAAAAGCAGAAGTGATGATAGTTTATGAAAATCTCAAATAATAGCAGGTAAATGAATGCACAGAATTGAAAATAAAAATATTAGAAATATTGCAATTATTGCTCATGTTGATCATGGTAAAACAACTCTGGTTGATGCAATGTTTAAACAAAGTGGATTATTCCGTAAGGGTGAAAAAACTGATGACAGACTTATGGACACCATGGATCTTGAAAAAGAACGTGGAATTACTATAGCTGCAAAAAACTGTTCCATTGACTGGAAAGGAGTTAAAATCAACGTTATTGATACTCCTGGACATGCTGATTTTGGTGGAGAAGTGGAAAGAGCATTATCTATGGTAGATGGAGCAATACTACTTGTTGACGCTTCTGAGGGACCATTACCTCAAACTCGATTTGTTCTGGATAAGGCAATAAAAAGCGGAATAAAAGTAATTGTAGTTATTAATAAAATCGATAGAAAAGATGCACGTCCACTTGAAGTGCTTGATGAAGTGTACAGCCTGCTTATAGATCTTGATGCCAGTGATGAACAGATGGAATTTGAGGTTTTGTATGCCATTGGTCGTGATGGTATTGCCCAGGAATCTTTGGATAAACCTGGTAAAAACCTACATGTACTTATGGAAAGAATTGTAAAAGAAGTACCGGGTCCAAAATATAAAGAGAATGAACCATTTCAGATGCTTGTTTCTGATTTAAGCTATTCAGACTATTTGGGGCGATTGGCAATAGGAAAAGTAATAAATGGCTCTACTGACTCAAAAAACAGTATGATATGCATTCAAAAAGATGGAAAAATAGTTCCTCTTAAAATATCCAAATTACAGTGTTATGCAGGTTTGGGTCTTGAAGAAATAGAGAAGGTTGAAGCAGGAGAAATTGTTGTTTTATCAGGAATTGAAGACGTTCATATTGGTGATACAATTTGTACAAAAGATCAACCTAAGGTTCTTCCAAGAATTACTGTTGACGAGCCTACAGTTTTTATGAAATTCTCACGTAATTCATCTCCTCTTGCAGGAACTGAAGGGAAACTGGTACAACCAGGTAAAATTAAAGACAGACTTGAGAAAGAGAGTCTGCTTAATGTATCTATCCAGGTGGAAGAATCTCCAGATAAAGAAAGTTTTATAGTCAAAGGCCGTGGTGAGTTTCAGATGGCAATAATTATTGAAACAATGAGAAGAGAGGGTTTTGAACTCAATGTAGGTCGTCCACAGGTAATATTTAAAACTATAGATGGAATAAAAATGGAACCAATGGAACACCTTTATATACAATGCGAAGATACTTTTACCGGTATAGTTACAGAGAAACTATCAAGAAGAAAAGCAAAGCTTGTTAATATGACAAATCATAGTGATGGACGTGTACAAATTGAGTTTTCAACACCAGCCCGATCACTCATAGGCTATCGGGATGAGTTCTTAACTGATACCAGAGGTACTGGAATAATGAATTCTTCCTTTGCAGGTTATGATAAATACAAAGGTGATTTTTCTAATAGATATTCAGGAAGTCTTGTAGGAGACAGGAGCGGTAATGCTGTTCCATATGCTTTGTTCAATCTGGAACCACGAGGAAATATGTTTATTACTTCCGGGGATAAAGTCTATGAAGGAATGGTTATAGGGGAACACAACAGAGAAGGTGATTTAAATGTAAATCCCACAAAGAAAAAACAACTTTCAAATATGAGAGCATCAGGTAAAGATGAAGCAGTAGTGCTTTCACCCATTCTGCCTATGACTCTTGAACGTGCCTTACAATTCATTAGAGATGATGAACTTGTAGAAGTTACACCAAAAAACATTCGTATTAGAAAAGTAGCTCTATCTGCTCATGATAGAAAAAGGCTTGATAAGAAGAATGAATAAATTGATAAAAGAACTTATGACAGAATATTCTATTAAGATAGATGATATAAGATGGTTAGTATCTACCCAGATACAAAACAGTATTCTGTCATACAAAGAAAATTTAAAAGAATTAACTAAATTAATATGGTCCGGCAAACTTGAGGCGGATCTATACAATATGGAAGAACGTTATCTCGAAGATATTGCTTCACAACTGGACAGAGGTCTTGTCGATGAAGCATGGATTCGTGAGCAGTTTGCAGAAGTTTCTGCATTAAGATGCAGAAGGGAATAAAACCTAATAAGATTTCTTAAGATCTTTTAGACTTTGAGCCTTACTAAATAAATACCCCTGCAGGGAATTACAATTTCTATCTGTAAAATATTTACTCTGTTCCATCTCTTCTATACCTTCGGCAACAACTTCCAATTCAAGACTTTCAGATAAGTTCAATATGGAATTAACAATTTTTTGATTATTCTTTTGAAAAAGTTTAGTTACAAAAGATAAATCAATTTTCAAACTATCTACAGGTAACTCAGTAAGATAGCTTAATGACGAATAACCTGTACCAAAATCGTCAACAACAAACTTTATTCCATTATGCTTGCTTTTTATCTCTTCCATTATACTGCTTATCCTTTCAGGAGCACTCATAATACTTGTCTCAGTTAATTCGAGCCTGAGATTTGAAGGATTTACACCCGTTCTTTTTATAACACTCTCAATGTTCGATACAATATCTTTATGATCAAACTGCTTTGCAGACAGATTAATAGAAACATAAATATTTTTACCCCATGGAAATGAGTTAATTTTTTTCAATCCACGGCAGGATTTTTCAAGAATCCAGTTGCTCATAGGAATAATAAATCCTGTCTCTTCAGCTATGGGGATATATTTATCCGGAGGAATATATCCCCGGGAAGGATGAAACCAACGAATTAAAGCTTCAAACCCCTTAACAGATCTATTTTCGTCTACAATTGGCTGATAAAACATATCTATTTCACCATTAGTAATGGCCAATTTCATTCCCTGCTCCATATCCCACCGCTCATGTGCAGAGACCCCTAGTTTTTTGCTATAAAAGACAAACCTATTTTTACCTGTTTCCTTGGCTCGGTACATTGCAATATCTGCATTTTTAGTTACAGTATCAATATTATTACCGCTCTCTGGTATTAAAGAAATACCAATACTTACACCAATATTGACACTGGGAGTGCCCTTAGAATATTTTAAAGTATAGGGTCTCCTTATTTCATTAAGAACATTACCTGCAACTATTGAGGCTTCAGATTTTTTTCTTATGTTTCTTAATAAAATTACAAATTCATCCCCTCCAAATCTGTAGACGGCATCATTATCACGAAGGGTTGATCTTAGCCTCTTTGCTGTTTGAATTAATAGTTCGTCACCTGCATGATGCCCGAAGGTATCATTAATCTTTTTAAAACCATCAAGATCAAGAAAAAACAAAGCCCCATTAATATCTGAATTATTTTCCAAATCAGCAAAAAAAACTTTCATTTCTGTATCAAAAAGCTCACGATTTCCAAGGCTTGTTAGTTTATCATGAAATGCTAACTGTTTGAGTTTTCTTTCAATATTTTTTCGTGATGAAATATCTCTAATTATACAAGTCAGAGTTCTTCCACTAATATCCTTGGCATTACCAAAAGACATCTCCATGGGTGAAACACCACGATTTTTATTTTTACCCAATATTTCTACAACTTTCTTAAGACCCATTTCAGTCCGGTCTTTAAAATCCACATAAAAATATTTCAAAAATTCATTTTCATATCTTGTAAATTCCGAAATTGGAAAAAGTATTTTGAAATCTTTATTAATTAATTCTTCCCGTTCATAACCAAAAACCTGTTTCACTGCAGAATTCGCAAATATTATTTTATACTTCTCATCAATACGTATAATAACCTCGGCAATTGTTTCTGAAAGGGCATCATAATTATTTTTACTCTCTTTTAATTCATCCATAAGACTTTTGTTGTAAGTAAGATCACGTATTATTACAAGTTTTATTTTTTTTGAATCTCTCATTATGGATGTAGAAAAGGATTCAAAGGACTTTACTTTCCCATTTTTAGTAATACCCCTAAATACATCTATATCACTTTTTTTAATTTCATGCTCATTAGAATTAATAATCGCCAGTTTTGATGATTTCTCATCAAAACTTTTATGGTAAGATGTAATTATAATATCATAAATACTTTTACCCACAAGCTCGAATTCTCTATAATCAAAGATAGAAAGACATGCTGAATTAACATGAATAATTGTATTTTCGTCATCCAGCTCAATTACTGCATCTGAAGTATTTTCTAAAATTAGATTAAAACTGGCTTCTTCTTCAGATGAACTAATGATATCAAGATTTTGAATAATAGACTGAAACATTCCGTCAAAAAGAGATTCGCCCTTATCAAGCAGTACAGGGATAACATCTGAAACATCTGAAAAGTCACTAATATCTCTATATCTTGCAATAGATGAAGAAATACTTTCGATTTTATCATCAAGAGAAATAATTTTACCTTCAATACTTTGTAAACTATAATTTTTTGTCATATGGCATATTATTATTTTTTTTTGAGAAATTCAAGCAATAAATTTAATAGATGGAATAAGTCTCAATATGACTTGACAACATAATTCAAATAGTAAATAAACCTATTATGAAAGATATAAAATCAATTATTGAAATAGAAAATTTTATTAAATCCGGAAGTATGCGCATGCTGTATTTATCAAGACCGGATTGTGGTGTATGTGTAGCTCTTATTCCTAAACTGGAAGAGATGATTAAAGAATTCCCTGAACTTGATGCAAGATATATTGATCTTGACGAACTACCTGAAGCTGCAGGAAAGTATTCAATATTCACAATACCTGGTATTCTTGTTTACATTCAGGGAAAAGAAACAATTAGAAAAGCAAGATATGTTTCGATAGATGAATTACATGGTGAAATAAAAAGATATAACGATTTACTAAACGCCTGACCAAAGATTTATTACTTTTTGTACAGACCGATTTAATTTTAAGATCTCCAAAATTTTGGTGTAATTAAAATTAAAACAGTATATATTTCAAGCCGTCCAAGCATCATGGCTACACTCAAAATCCATTTAATATACACAGGATAGAATGAATAATTTAAAGCTGGTCCAATTTTACCAAACCCTGGACCAATATTTCCAAGGGTTGCCAATGCCGTAGAAAAAGAAGTTAAAATATCATACCCCCCTGAAGCTACTCCAAGTGTAACTGCCAGCAAAAGAAACAAATAAAGAAAGAAAAATCCGGCAACAGGATAAACAAAATCTTTCTGCATTACTACACCATTCATTTTCAGCCTAAAAACTCCAGTAGGGTAAACCATTTGTTTCATCTCATGAAAAGCCAGTTTAATAAGAGTTACAATTCTTACAACCTTAATTCCACCACCCGTTGATCCGGAACAACCTCCTATAAACATTGTAAAGAAAAGAGCATTCTTTGAAAATTCAGGCCAAAGAGAATAGTCAGCTGTGGCAAATCCCGTTGTAGTAAGAATAGAGGCAGTCTGGAATCCAGCGTATTGAAGACTTTTACCAAAACTTCCATAAGTGCTAAGAAGATTTATACTAATAAGAAAAGTAACAATTAAAAATATTGAAATGTATACCTTCATTTCAGTGTCACGAAAAAACCCCTTAAAATTACCGGATATTATTTTATAGTACAAGTTAAAATTCATACCTGCCAGAACCATAAAGACTGTGATTACTATATGAACATATGCAGAATTAAAAGCCCCTACACTTGCTCCTCTTGTAGAAAATCCACCTGTAGCCATAGTACCAAATGTATGTGTAGATGCATCAAAAAGAGACATACCTCCAAACATCAGCAGTATAATTTCAAGAAAAGTAAATCCTACATATATAAACCACAAAAACTTTGCTGTTTGTGTAATTTTCGGCGTCATTTTATCCAACGAAGGGCCAGGAGCTTCTGCCCTTAGAAGCTGAATACCACCAATACCCAAAAGTGGTAAAAGAGCAACTGTAAGAACAACTATTCCCATTCCTCCAAGCCAGTGAGTCATAGATCTCCAAAACAAGAGGCCATAAGAAAGACTCTCTATATCGGTTAAAATTGATGCTCCTGTGGTAGTAAACCCTGACATAGTTTCAAAAAATGCATCAGTATACGAAGGAATAGCACCTGAAAATACAAAAGGCAAAGCACCTACCATGGAGGATGTTATCCATCCCAAAGAAACAAGGAGAAAACCTTCTCTGGTGCCTAATACCTGGTTTTTTGATGTTTTAGTAAAAAAAAATATTATTAAAGATAGAGGAATTACAATTAAAAGAGTTTTAAGAAAAGAAAAAACAGTATCTATTTCAAAGTATAGGAATGCAACTACAGCAGATATAAATATAAATATTGAAATAATCAGTAATAATACTGAAAGGACATGCAGAACTATTTTTATCTTCACTCTACAAGAATTCCTTCTAGTTTTTTTATAGATTCCCTTTCAGTAATAATTGCAATATGATCATTGGCTTCAACCACTAATCCACCAAAAGGAATAAGAATCTCTTCTCCCCTTGATATCAGTATGATCAATGTATTTTTGGGTAGTTTAATATTACTTAGGTTTTTACCAATTAAGGTTGATTTATCAGAAAGAGTAAACTCAAGAACTTCCAGTTTACCACCTGATATTGTATATACATTTTTAATATTACCTTTTCTAAGTATTTTTAGAATGGAATTTACAACTGTTGCATTTCTGCTAATTGTAACATCAAGGTTTAAATTATGAGCCATATGACGATAACTGTCTTTCAGTACCAGAGAAATAGCCTTTTTTATACCAAGGGATTTCCCATAACTACCGGTTATAATATTAAGTTCATGATTACCAGTTGCAGAGATAATTAAATCATTTTTTAGAAGCTCTTCATCTTCCAATACACCTTCATCCATTACATCCTGACATGTGACAAGAGCCTGGGGAAACCTTTCTGCTAAAATTTTAGTTCTCTCATAATCTTTATCAATAATATGAAGTTTCTTTTTATTTTTGTTCCGAAGTATATTTTTCAATCTCCCAAGTATAGATGGCAGCTCCTCATGTTTTCCCAAAATAGCTTCCGAGACATTAGCACCTACATCCCCTCCACCTATAAGCAGTATTTTATTTATTTCCATACCTTCAAGTTTTTCCAAAATATATATCTGTTTAAACACTTCCTCATTAGATAAAATATAAACCCGGTCATTTTCACGTAGAATAGTTTCTCCATCAGGTATAATGGAATCTTTATCCCTTATTATTACAGTAATAAGAAAGTCAAAATCCAGTTCATTTCTAATTTTTTTTAAAGGTCTGTTTATAAATATAGAATCCCTACCCAAAAGAATATCTCTCATCTCTATTCTACCATTTACAAACTTCATTACATCACTAATTGCCCCATGCTCAAGAGCCCGTATAATTGCTCCTGAGGCCTCCTTATCCGGGTTTATAAGATGATCTATACCAAGAATACTCTTATCGATTAGCTTTGAATCTGAATAATCTATATTTCTAACTCTGGCAATGGTAATAGGTTTCGAAAACTCTGTTGAGACAAGACCACAGGCAATCATATTTATTTCATCCGATTCTGAAACACTTACAAATGCATCTGCTTTCTGAATACCGGCTTTTTTTAATGTTTCTAAGTTTGTACCTGAGGCATTAAGTACAAGACAATCAAGATTATTGGAAGAAGTTTTTGCTCTATCAGAATTCAACTCTATTAGAGCAACATCTTTACCCTCATCAATTAGCTGTCTGGCAAGCATATACCCTACCCGACCAGCTCCAAGAATAACAATATACATACCCACAGGCTAATTGACTGTGGGTGAATTGTCAATAAACTTTTTACCAACTTTATAGCTATTATTTACATAAACATATTCAGCAGCAGCTGAGCACCACCAATTATTGATCCAAGAAGTGCTCCGAATACATTTATCCAACGAAGCTGCTTTTTTACAATATCCAGAATAAGTTTCTCTACTTTCTCCATATTAAGTGTGTCAATCTTATCTACAACCAGAGTATTTACATCGATACTTTCCAAAATAGAGGGAACTTTATCATCTACAATACCAATTAATGTTGATGTAAGCCCGTCACTCATCCTGTTTTTTACTGATGGAGTAATATTTATAATGTGTCCTACAGAAAGTTTACCTTCTTTAGTAATAATATTGAATATTTTATTAAAAAAGTTAGTAGATATAGTGAAATTGGGGTTCTCCGGAAAGGTCTCTTTTTTTTGAAATATAAATTTTAGAATATAAGATTTAATATCAAAAAAAGACAAATTAAACCATTCTGTTAAAATCTGATTAAATGGATTACTACCATATTTATCAATAAAACTAATTAGCCATGACTCAAAATTTTCTTTAATAACAGGGTTTCTAATTAACTCAAAAAGAGAATTTTCAAAATTATGAATATCCTGAAAAAGATCTCCGTCCCATCCAGCAACTATTTCTCCTGCAGAAGCCTGACTTAAAACTAGAAGACGCCGTTTTAAACCCTCTGCCATATTATTTATATTTTTTTCTTTTTCCCCGTAATCCTTAAGGTTTTTGATGGTATCTTCTACAATACCCTTCATATTATCATCCAGAGTTCTGTCATACTGCCCTGCAGAAACAAGAAATCTCTGTATTCTGTTAAGCCTGTTTATTATATCCTCAAGAAGACGCCGGCCATGAACTTCCAGCTCCTTTTTAACATCATCTGTATTTAGAAAATGTATAAAATGGGGAAAAAGTCTTGTAAATATTTTTTCGGTTATACTTATTATTCTTCCAATATTTTTCTCAGTAAGAATTACAGAAAGATGATAATTTTCATGGACGGCATTCTCCAGCCATTTATCGATAATTTCTATAAATTTCTCTTCAAATTTATCAGAACTAAGAATAGAAACTATTTTTTCTACAATTTTCTTTTTTCTACCAGGGAATAGTTGCAGAGGAGTCTTATTTTCAATATACAAAATACCTTTATCCAGAAGATTCTCTAAAATATTTGACAGACCCTCTGAACTTAAAAAATTACTAATAAGCTCAGGAAGAAATGTTTTAAATACTGATCCTTCTTCCTTTATTTTTACTGATTTAATTTTCAAGTGGGATCTTACAAACTGCTCTTTTAACTCTAATACAGGCGTTTCAATTATAAGATCCACAAAAGTTTTGATACTACTGTCTACACTTTGAAGAAAAGACTTTGAGCGTATCTGCTTTCGAACTGCATCTTCAGTAAGGAGCTCTTTAGAAACCATCCTGCCAACACTTTCCGAGAGCTCATAACGCTGTTTTGGTATAATTCCAGGAGTCATTGGTATTTTAATTGACAGGAGCCTTTTCTCATTGTGAGGTCTGAACAGCATTGTAATTGCGATGGCATTTGTAATATACCCTATGGCAGCACCTATAAAAGGTGGAAGTAACCAGGGAAGATAACGAAGAACAAGATCCATTATCCTTTTATCTCTCGTGAACTTCTTTCTGCATTTTCTTTAGAATCAAAAAACTGAAGATAGGCACCAAAAACCCATCCCTGAAGACCACCATACTTTACCTGATACCAATATCCCTCTTCATCATCCAATATTTCACTAACAGTATTTTGTGAAATTACTTCCAGGACATATCCCTTCCATAAGGTTGTAATAGCCTTACTATCCAAATCCGGTTTTTCACGAAGTCTTAGGTGTGTTGAATTTATTACACTCCATCTTGATTGAATGGATAAAACTTTAGTAGCTGTTAATTTTATATCAGGAAAACCCTTTTTATCTTTACAGGATAAAAATAAATTTGAAACTAACAGCAGAATTAATAAACATATTTTCATAGAAAAAATATACCACAAATTCATAAGACACACAATCTGTATAGATAAATAACAATGTAAGGATACCCCTGTGGGTATTAGAAGTTTTGCAGAAATACAAAGGAGTTCCCCTGCCCTATATTGTAAATTGATCCTTCAATCTTTTTATCTCATCCCTAACCAGAGCAGCTTCTTCAAATTCCATATTTTTTGCATGCTCAAGCATAACTGAATCCAGTTTTTTTAAAAGTTTTTTCCTTGCACCAGGAATTAATACATTATACCCTTTTTTAATTATATCAAGATTTACAGTTTCTGATTGTTTTACATCCTCTTTTTTTCTAACCAGTAAGTCTTCAATAGATTTTTTAATACTGGCAGGAGTAATACCATGTTCCTGGTTGTAGGCAATCTGTTTTTTTCTTCGATTATTAGTCTCATCCAGTGCTTCCTCCATGGCAGATGAATATTTATCTGCATACATAATTACAGTTCCATTAACATTTCTTGCCGCTCTTCCTATTGTCTGTATGAGAGCTGTTGCAGATCGTAGAAAACCAATTTTATCAGCATCCAAAATTGCAACTAGAGAAACTTCTGGAAGATCAAGGCCTTCTCTTAGAAGGTTTATTCCTACAAGAACATCTATAGTTCCCAGTCGCAGGTCTCTTAAAATTTCCACTCTTTCTATAGTTTCAATTTCAGAATGCAAATAGCGTATTTTAAGCCCTAAACCTGTGTAATAATCGGTAAGGTCCTCTGACATTTTTTTAGTAAGAGTTGTAATTAAAACCCTTTCATTTCTTTTAAGTCGCTTTTGTATCTCCCCATAAAGATTTTCAATCTGACCCTCTGTAGATCTGACATCTATTTCAGGATCAAGAAGACCAGTGGGACGGATAACCTGCTCCACCATATTTTCACTTTTGTCTATTTCCTGTTTACGGGGTGTGGCAGAAATATAAAGCATTTTATCGACCAGTTCTTCAAACTCGGCAAAAAAAAGAGGTCGATTATCTAATGCAGAAGGTAATCTGAATCCATGATTAACAAGGTTTGTTTTCCTGGATTTGTCACCCTCGTACATGGCTCCAATCTGAGATAATGTAACATGGGATTCATCAATAAGAGTTAGAAAATTATCAGGAAAATAATCAATAAGTACAGAAGGGCGTTCTCCTGAACTCCTTCCACTTAATGGCCCTGAGTAATTCTCTATTCCAGAGCAATATCCCATCTCTTCCATCATTTCAATATCATACTCTGTTCTTGTTTTTAAACGCTGAGCTTCAACAATATTTCCAAGATCCATTAGTTCTGTGTATCTGTCTGATAACTCTTTACTTATTACCCCAATAGAGCTTTTTAACTGATCTTCAGGCATAACAAAGTGTTTTGCAGGATAAATAACTATTGTATCCAATTCAGCAATGGTAGAACCTGTTAGGGGATCTATTTTTCTTATTCTAACAAGAGTATCCCAGTCAAGTTCCAGCCTGTAGGCTTCTTTTAGATAAGCAGGGTAAATTTCTACAACATCACCTTTTATTCTAAATCCACCTCTTTTTAAAATGGCATCATTTCTTGTAAACTGTAGACCAACAAGATTTCGACTTAGTTTGGAAATATCAAAATTTTGATCTATTTCAATTCGAAGGCTCATCTCTTTAAAAGATTTTGGATTACCAAGACCATAAATACAGGAAACTGAAGAAACTACAATAACATCTTTCCTCTCCATTAGAGACATCGTTGTGGATAGTCTCATTCTATCAATCTCTTCATTTATAGAAGAATCTTTCTCTATATAGAGATCCCTGGAGGGAACATATGCTTCGGGTTGATAATAATCATAATAAGAGACAAAATATTCAACAGCATTATCCGGGAAAAAAGACTGGAACTCTCTATAAAGCTGAGCTGCAAGAGTTTTATTGTGAGAAATGACCAACGCCGGCATCTGCATTTTCTCTATAACTTTTGCCATAGTATATGTTTTACCGGATCCTGTTACTCCTTTTAAAGTCTGTAAAGTTAAGCCTTTTTTAAATCCATCTACAAGCCCGGCAATAGCCTGACCCTGATCACCTGCGGGTTCAAATTTAGATGAAATTTTAAATTTTTTCACAAAATATTACTCTGCAAGGAAATCATATAATCTTTCTGTAAGAACAACTTTTGTTGTAATTTCCTTTTTCCCTCTTAATAGTTTTACAATTACAGTTTCCCCAGGTTTGTTATCTTCCAGGGATGTGAAAAGGTCAGCCAGACTTTTTATCTCTATTCCATCAATATTTATTATAACATCACCACCAAAATAGATTATAGATCTACCGTATTGCACTGGATTATCTTGATCACCACCCCTAATGCCAGCTTTTGCAGCATTACTGTTTTTTGAAAGCTTAGATACCAGAAGACCCTTTGAAACAGAAAGTTTTCCATAACGGACAATATTTGGTTCAAGCTGTACAGGATAAAAATCGATCCAGCCCCGTTTAACATACCCATAATTTATAAGATCGGGAATAACACGTTTAGCAGTATTTACAGGTGTTGCAAAACCAATTCCTACAGAACCTCCGGAAGGGGTATAAATCATAGTATTTATTCCAATCATCCTACCCCTGGAATCCAACAGAGGCCCGCCGGAATTACCAGGATTAATTGATGCATCGGTTTGTATCATACCCTGTATTACTAAATTAGCTGAGGTTCTTACAGGACGGCCTAGTCCAGAAACAATACCTGTAGTAAGAGTTCGATCAAAACCAAAGGGATTGCCAATGGCGAGAACCTTTTGTCCCACTTTTAAATTATCAGAAGATCCAAATGGAATAGTAATAAGATCTTTCCCTGATGCATCAAATTTAACAACTGCAAAATCATTCTCAGGGTCTTTTCCAATAATTTCGGCCTCATACTGACTACCGTCATAAAGATTAACATACAGCTTATAGGCATCTTTAACTACATGATAATTTGTTAAAACATATCCATTTTTATCTATAATTGATCCGGATCCGGTACCGCCCTCTGTAGGAACAGGTTCTAAAAACCAGTTCATACTAAGGACCTCTGTAGTTATATTTACAACACCTTTGTTTAGTGCCTCATATATACGAATGTTTTCCTTTTCTGATTCTGTAAAATTATCATCTACTAATCCCACATTCTGAATTACACCTGAAGAACTTGTTTCAAGTAAGTAAACCGGATCTTTGACAATTGATATGGGCTCACTTTCATGTTTTAAGCCTATATCGAGTACTCCAAACCCTATAAGTAAAAAAAATATTAAAAGAGCCGAACTAATTGATAAAAAAACTATCTGAGAAATGTTTTTACGCTTCATTTTTCTACCTTCTATTCCTTCTTACTGGATTTTAGACATTTCCTGATTTAC
>JAOZPU010000213.1 GCA_029932585.1 Spirochaetia bacterium
TATTTATGAGTTTACAGGAAGAGAGAACAAAGATATTTAAAGATGTGTACAGAGGGAAGGTGCCAAAGAGGGTACCTATAAAAATAGAGTTTGAACCTGGGTATGCTATAGAATATGCCGGGCATGATCTTCGAAAAGGGCAACTGGATTTAGCACTTATGCAGGACTCCTTTGATAAGCTTGCTGGTGGTGTAAATTCTGATACTTTACCCGTTAAATATGGAATGGATGCTTCTGTTTTGCAAATAATGGGAGCAAAAAATTATGTTATGTCAGATGATGGAGTTCTTCAGCATCCCGAAATTAATACTATGGATATATCTGAATATGATGACTATATAAGTGATCCATTAAAATTTATTCATGAAAAGGTTATGACAAGATTTCATACCAATTTAGATACAAAACCGGAAAAAAGAGCAATTACTTTGGCTAAAGCGTTTAGTGCTTTTAATGAAAGATTCTATGAAATGATGATTCATTCAGAAAAAGTAATTGCAAAACATAAACTTGCAGAATTACCTGGTGGAATATTAACGGAAACTCCTTTTGACTTTCTAGGGAATGCTTTAAGGGGATTTATGGGAATTGCAATGGATACCCAGGATGTTCCTGATAAAATTGAACAAGCTTGTCTTAAAACCTTGCCTCTGGTAGCCAGAATTGGTGTAACCGAAAATCCTACAATAGATGCACGGTGTGATATTCCGCTTCATTACCCTACATATCTCAGCACAAACGATTTTGAGAAATTATACTTTCCAACTTTCAAGAAGCTTATAGAATATCTTGTTGATTCCGGAATGGGAGTGAATTTATTCCTGGAAAATGATTGGATTCGTTATATCGATTATCTTCAGGATCTTCCTGATAACATTTTTCTTGAAATTGAAAATGGTGATCCAAAAGTATTTAAAGAGAAGATTGGTAGTAAACATATTATTGCCGGTTTTTTTCCTATAGAGCTATTGAGATCTGGAACAAAAAAGGAATGTACCGAAAAAGCAGGTGAGCTTATTGATATTCTTGCGCCAGGTGGGAAGTATATTTTTTCATGGAATAAAACTCCCATGGGGCTGGGAGATGCAAAGCCTGAGAATATCAGCGCAGTTACAAAATTTGTTCGTGAGAATGGAGTTTACTAATGGAAGATAAGACTATGGAAATAAATTCTGAATATTATATGACATGGGAGAAGTATAAAAAAGAAAATCCACAAGTTAAAGATGAGGATGAAGAAACGATGAGAGAATTGATTGAGACCCAGGAAGATATGATGCTTGCCTTTATTCTGTTTCATGTAATGTGATAGTGGACTGATAAATAATGCATAAATTTCAGCAAAGAGATGTGACTATGGTATCAGAATAAAAATATAATGAGCTGGATAGATGACTAGTATTTTGTAATATCCACAAATTTGCTTTTGTTAATAGGAGTGAGTTGTAGATAGCAAGATTGTGAATAATTACAGCAAGATTGTGAGTGATTTGTATAAAAGTCATTGATATCTTACTAGATAGTCAGAACCAAAAAAAGGAGTAATTTTATGAAAATTTTAAAGACATTATTTTTGTTTGTAGTTTTATTTTCAGTTTTATTTGAATTATCTGCAGGTGGCAAATCTGAAAATGAAGCAAATGAATCTGGTAAGGATCTTCCTTCTATTGCCTATTATGCCTATGCTAGTGAACCAATTCTGGATTGGGATCCATCAGTTATGTCCAGTGACGGAATTATTGTTTTAAATAATGTTTATGAAACTTTATTAAGGTATGATGCCGAAAGTAATGAATTGATACCATTACTGGCAGAATCATATAGTGTTAGTGATGATTTTATGTTTTGGACATTCAAGATCCGGCAGGGTGTTTTTTTTCATGACGGTTCGGTTCTTAATGCAGAAGATGTCAAGTATTCTATAGACAGAACAATGAGAAATCAGAAAGGTCTTTCGTATATTTGGGATGCAGTAGCAAATATAAAAGTAGTTGATGAATATACAGTTGAATTTGAACTCTACTATCCATCTCCTTTAAATCTTGTTTCCAGCTCCGGTTATTCAGCCTTTATTTTTTCATCTACATCGGTTACATCAGATGATAGTGACTGGTTTTCAGGTGGCAAGGAATGTGGCACTGGTCCATATATGCTGCAAAGCCAGATATCAGGAGATCAAGTTGTACTCACTCAGTTTGAAGATTATTGGAAAGGCTGGGAAGGAGAACATTTTGATAAAGTTATAATTAAAAAGATTACAGAAACATCTTCCAGGCGGCAGATGCTTGAAAAGGGTGATGCAGATATAACAAATGGACTGCCCATTGAGGATATTCAAGCTCTCAGATTACTGGACAATGTGGAAATATATGCAGAAAAATCTTTTATCAATGCTGCAACTTATTTTAATACCAATAAAGAACCTTTAAATAATAAATTAGTAAGACAGGCCTTGTCTTATGCATTTCCATATGATGATGTTATAAAATATGTTCTTGGTGGTTATGGAACACAATCTGCTGGTCCTATTCCCATAGGTTTGTGGGGGCATGGTTCAGATTTATTTCAATATAATCTTGATATTGATAAAGCAAAAAAACTATTAGCTGAAGCAGGTTATCCTGGTGGTGGGTTTGATCTTCTTTATACCTATACCTCTGGTGATGAGGATCAAAAGAAAGTTGCGGAACTTTACAAGTATGAACTTAGTAAAATAGGAGTAATCCTGGAAATTAGAGGGATGCCTTGGGACAGTCAAATAGAAATGGCCAAGGGCTCTGAAGATAATCGTCAGGACATGACTATGATGTACTGGTGGCCGGATTATGTAAGTCCTATAAGCTGGATGTATAATTTATATCATACTGAAGAATTTACCTTGTTTAATTATTCATACTATTCCAACTCTGATGTTGATTTATTAATAGAAGATGCGGATTTTATAAGTGCTGTAGATGTAGGGGAAGCTGCTGACTTATTTATTCAGGCTCAGGAAATTATTATTGATGATGCACCTGCGATATTTGAATATGACTCTATAAATTTGTGGGCTTCGAATTCCTCTTTTAAAGGGTACAAAATTAATTCAGCCTATCCATATGTAGTTTTCTTTTACGATACATATCGGGAATAAAACACTTTCTATAAAGAGAGAGGACTAATCCTCTCTCTTTACTTAATTATAGAATAACTAGAAAGAGGGGTTATGAGAAAATATATTATAAAAAGGCTTTTATTGGGTTTTATAGTATTGATGGGAGTGGTCTTTGTTACTTTTTTTCTTACAAGGGTAATTCCTTCTGATCCTGCTGCCAAATGGGTGGGGCCAAGGGCTACAGCGGTTCAGATAGAGGCCGCTACAATAGAACTGGGTCTTGATAAACCCTTGTTTTTTCAGTTTTTTAATTACGTATCCCATCTTGCAAAGGGTGATTTAGGTCGTTCATTGCGAAGTCATCAACCTATTTCCCAGGAACTTCTAGAATTTATACCTGCTACTGCTGAATTGGTTTTTATTGCCACTCTTTTAGCCATAATAATTGGAATTCCCATGGGAATCTATTCTGCTAAGTATAAAAACAAAGGAATAGATCATGTTAGTCGTCTTTTCTCGGTTGGAGCAGTATCCTTACCAACATTCTGGGTTGCTTTATTTCTTCAGCTTATTTTCTATAACTGGATGGAAATATTGCCATTGGGCAGCCGTCTAAGCACTCAAATCTCTATACTTTATGATGTTCCGGATATAACCGGTCTTATTATTTTTGACAGTTTAATTACAGGAAACTGGATTATTTTAAAAGATGCAGTTCTTCACATTATTTTACCTGGAATAACAGTGGCTCTTTTCCCCATAGGCCTGGTTGCACGTATGACCCGATCTGCCTTGCTTGAGATTTTAGGGGAAGAATATATACTCTCTGCCCGTTCATATGGTTTAAAAGAATCTATTGTTTTATGGAAGTATGCTCTAAAAAATTCAATGGGGCCTACATCTACAGTAGTAACACTTTCAATTGGATACACACTAATGAATACCTTCCTGGTTGAATCTATATTCAGCTGGCCGGGTATTGGGAGATATATTTCAGGTGCGGTTATAGGTCTCGATTATCCTGCTATTATGGGTGTAACTATATTTTCAGCAGTTAGTTATCTGTTTCTGAATCTGATTGCAGATATTATCATTGCTCTTGATCCCAGAATTCGGTTGTAAGAGGTTATTATATGTATCGAAATATTTTTTCCA
>JAOZPU010000214.1:0-2188 GCA_029932585.1 Spirochaetia bacterium
GAAGAATACCATCTATCTTTCTTTCAATTACAAGATTAAGATGCTTTGCTTCCAGCTCATTATCCCAATTGGTATTGCATATTACAAGATTAAACCCCTTCTCAAATGCGAGTTCCTCTGCTCCTCGAATTAGTGATGCAAAAAAAGGATTTTCAATATCTGGGAGTATAAAACCAATCATCTCACTTTTATTCATAACAAGAGCTCTCGCCTGTGCATTACGCTGATATCCCATCTCTTCAGCTTTCAGTTTTACACGTTTTTTTGTGTCTTTTTTAATTCTGGGATCATCATTTAGAGCAAGAGAAACACTCGAATAGGAAAGATTAACTTCCCTGGCAATATCTTTTATTGTTACCATGTGTATAATAATATTTAAAAAAAGGCTTTAAATCAAGTAATTTTCTTTAAAACGTTTGAATTTTTACTTGACAATTTAAATAAGCATGGTATTATTGTTTAAATAACGTTTTTCAAACGTTTTAATTTTTATGGAGGTTCATTATGAAGAAGATTATGGTAGTACTGCTTATTCTCGTGCTTACTACTGCATTTGTTTTTGCAGGTGGAGAGAAAGAAAAAGAAAGTGGTGAAATTACTCTAAAATGGTGGCATCACATGCCCCTTGACGGCGCACAAGGAAAACTTTTTGCTGAATATGCTAAAGAATTTGAAGCAGCTAACCCTGGAGTTACAATTGTTATAGAATCTATTCCTCATGCTGAGTATATTAAAAAAATACCTACAGCAATTGCTTCAGGACAGGCACCTGATATTTATGGTTTATCATACAGAAATTTATATTCTTATGCTGATAATGGAGCTATGGCACCACTGGATGAAGCTGCTTTAAAGGCCATGGGATTATCTTCTTACAGTGATCTTGAAGCACAATGGGCCCCAGGCGCTCTGGATTCCTATAAAATTGGGAATACATATTATGGACTTCCTTTTCAGTTTAATATCTATGCTTATATAATTAATACAAAGCACTTTAAAGAAGCTGGTCTTGATCCTGAAAAAGATTACCCTAAAACATGGGACGAGGTTTATAAAGTAGCTGCTAAACTTGTACAAAAAGATGGAGATAGAATTACACGCCAGGCTATGTCATTTCCTTTTGAACATTCTGCTGCCTGGTATATGCTTGAACTTGAACCAATAATCAGAGAACTTGGAGGTTCTATTCTTAATGATGCACAGACTGAATGTTTAATTAATAGCCCTGAAGGTATTAAGGCTATGGAAGAAATTCAAAAGCGATTTGACTTAGGTGTAGCAGACTCAAATATTGCTGCAAGTCTTGATTATTACAATGAAGGTTTTCCTACAGGAAAATTTTCTATAACTGTTGGTGGACAATGGGGTCCGGGAAGATGGTATAAGAATTTTGAAGACGTAACAGATGGAACTGATTTTATGCCAATTGCATATCCAAGTTACCCAGGAAAAGATCCTGCTATTTCAACAACAAGCTGGGCATGGGTTGTATCCTCAACAAGTAAGAAAAAAGATATGGCATGGAAACTTGCTGACTACATAACATCAATGGCTTCAAGAAATATTATCGAAACTGGAGATACTATTCCAAGAGCAGGATGGTCTGAAACTGAAGGTGCAAAAACTATTCCTTATGCTGACTTTTGGGAAGATATGATTCAGTACTCCCAGCCACTCGCAAACTTTGAAAAATACAGCGAAGTATCTGAACCTCTAAAACGAGCTATGCAGGAAATATTACTTTCCGGTGCAGATATAAAAAAGACACTTGACAGTGTTAAAAAAGAGATTGATCTGGCAATAACAGAGTAAATTAGCATTATATGGGACAGGGGGTTTACTCCTGTCCCAATTAATATCATTGAAGAGAGGTTTGTATGAGTAATGCATCAGTACCGCTATTTATTCAAAAACGTAGAAGAATGGGATTAATATTTATTCTACCTGCTGTTTTATACCTTCTTGTATTCCTGATTATTCCTATTGGAACGGCAATTGGCATTAGTCTTACAAAATATTCCATCCTTTCTGCTCCTCAGTTTGTTGGTTTTAAAAATTATATCAGGATATTTTCAATGCCCACATTCTGGAACTCTTTACAGGTTACAGGAATTTATATTGCCATGAGATTAACAGGAATAATAGTACTTGCTTTTTTTATGGCACTTGCAATAAATCAGAACCTGCC
>JAOZPU010000214.1:2288-4244 GCA_029932585.1 Spirochaetia bacterium
GCAGAAATTGATGGTGCAGGAAGAATTAGAAGATTTATACATATTATAATGCCCTATTTAAAACCTACTATTTTCTTCATTCTTGTTGTTGGTACTATTAATTCCATTAGAGGATTCCCCCCATTTCTGATTATGACAGGTGGTGGACCTGGAAATACCACCAGGGTTATTGGTTTAATGATTTATGAATATGGTTTTGTGCATCTTAAAATGGGAGTAGGTTCTGCAATGTCTGTAGTACTTCTTGTTATTATTCTTGGAATTACTCTTATACAGAAAAAAGTTTTAAGTAAGGGAGGGGAAATTTAATGAATATTCTTGAAAGCAATAAACTCTCCAAATATTTAAGTACAGGAATTATACTATTATTTGCAGCTATACTAGCCGTTATTTTTATTGTACCAATGCTATACATATTAACTTCATCTTTAAAATCTGTAGAAAACATATTTACAGTTCCTATGAAATGGATTCCGGAAAAAATACATTTGGAAAACTTTACAGAACCACTTATAAAGAAAAATTTTAGTCGTTATTTTATTAATAGTTCAATAATAGCAATTGTAGTTACCAGCGCTACCCTCTTTTTCAGTTCTCTTGCCGGATACAGTCTTGCTAAATTTGATTATAAAGGCAGAAATATGCTTTTTATACTTATTTTGGTAACAATGATGGTTCCCATAGAAACAACTATTGTGCCTTTAGCTATTGTTGTTAGAAAGCTTGGTATGATGGATAATTATTATGGACTTATATTACCAGTTCTATTGAGCCCATTTGCTATTTTTTGGATGAGACAGTTTATAATTACCCTGCCGGATGCTTATGCAGAAGCTGGTAGAATTGATGGGCTTGGAGAATTTTCAATATTCTGGCAGTTAATTTTTCCACTCTGTAAACCAGCAGTTGGCGCTCTTGCTATTTTTACATTTATGGGAAACTGGAACAGTCTTATTTGGCCAATGATAGTAGCAACCAGTGATAATTTAAGAACAATACCTGTTGGTCTTGTCGCTTTTGAAGGTGAGTTTTTTACACCTTTTAATCAATTATTTGCAATGTCTGTACTAACAATTCTTCCTACATTTATATTTTTCATGTTCCTAAGAACTAAACTAATTAAGGGAATGGCTATGGTAGGAATAAAAGGCTGATTTATAGCACAAGGGAGTAGTAAGTAATGTTTGATATAGCAATGATAGGGCATTTAACAATAGATATAATAAGGGTCAATAACACTAAAACAGAAATACCAGGTGGTGCTGTATATTTTTCATCAATTGCAGCAGCCGCTAGTGGTGCAGATGTTCTTGTAAGAACACGTATTGCTGAAAAAGAAACAGTTTATCTGTCAGAAATGACTAATGCAGGTGTTACTGTAAATAATCTTGGGTCTAAAAATACTGTTTGTATGAATCTTAATTATTCAGATGACATGGAGACCAGAGAAATTACAGTATCTAATCTGGCTGATCCATTTATTTTGGAAGATGTTAAAAATATTGATGCTTCAATTTTTCACCTTGCAGGTCTTATTCGTGGAGATTTTCAGGATGATATGATTAGCTACCTCTCTAAAAAAGGTGATGTAGCACTTGATGTACAATCAGTCCTCCGCTGCGAGAAAGACTCAAAACTTTTCTTCGAGGACTGGGTTGATAAAAAAAAGTACTTGCCCTTTATAACATATCTTAAGACTGATGCTGCAGAAGCTGAGATTCTTACAGGAGAATCGGACAGGTATAAAGCAGCAGAAATTCTTTTTTCCTGGGGAGTAAAAGAAGTAATAATAACCCATATGTCGGAACTACTTGTTTACGATGGGACCTTTCATAGGTCTCCTTTTACAATGAAAAATATAACAGGGAGATCTGGAAGAGGAGATACTTGCTTTGCTTCTTATCTGGCCTGGAGAAAAGATCACAACATAGACGAATCGACTAAGTATGCTGCAGC
>JAOZPU010000068.1 GCA_029932585.1 Spirochaetia bacterium
AAATCTTGCTGGTAATGGAATTACAATGGTAAGCCGCCAGGGACTGGACAGGGTTATGTCCGAGTATTCTTTTATGGTTTCCGATCTGGTTTCAGAAGAAACACAGGTAGATATTGGAGAACTTCTTGGTGCAGATGTAATTTTAATAGGCTTTATAAATCCTCTTAAAGATTACGATAAAATTAATATCCAACTTATCAATGTTCAAACTGGTGCAGTTTTGGGCGGGTTCTTTTTAGATTATATTCTTGAAGATGGTTTTACACGGGATGGTTCCAGTGGAATTATAAATATTCAGGAATCTACTGTTCAAACAAGAGGTGCCTCTACAATAAAAACAATTTATGAAAATTTTGACGGTCCTGTAACACATGTAAATCCCAGCCATTTTGAAGAATTTTGGGGAGAGCGGATTTTAGATGTTTCTGCAAAAACAGGAACAGATGAAGAGGGTTATGGGTATCTGGAGTTTGAAGCAGAGTTTGATCATTTAAATATGCTGGAAGATTGGGAGGACAGTGACCTTACTTTTTATCTAAATTATAAAAATAACTGGATTCCTTCAGATCAGGATGGAGTAACTGTTAGTGTTTATCCTGAAGGGTTCTCCAATCTTTTACTGGTATTGCAGCAGCATGAGGGAGATGATCTTAAAACTTTTTTGGTTAATTTAACTTTAAATCCAGATGAATGGGCCCATTTACTTATTCCATTTGATTCCTTTAAAGATATTTCAGGACTTGGTGATTTAGATTTTAATAGTCCTGTTTCAATAGGGTTTGGAATCCCTTTTAAAACAAATTATACTAATTTTTATTTTAGAGATGAACTTAATCTTGAAAGCCGCTTACTTGTTGATGATCTGGGGTTTTATAAGCTTCAGAAACCTGATGCTGGTGGAATAATTGCTGGATTTGAAGATGAAGTAGTTCGTGCTCCGGCAATCTACGAAATTGGTGGTACAGATCTGTATGTAGACTATACTGAAACGGATGAAGGTGAATTGAAGCAAAATACAGGAGTAGATTGGCAATACCTGGAATTAGTTCCAGAAGAGGATGGACCTGCTGGTCGCTTTCTTAGGTTGTATGGTCAATTGGATATTAATGATGAAATTATCGACTATCTTGAAGATGATCAGGAGTTATATCTTGTTTATCAGCTTAGTACTGGTGTTGAGTGGGCTGAATTCAATTATCTTTCTCTACTAATTAGGTCTGACAGCTTCGAGAATTGTTATTTAGAAATTATTACCAATGGTACTGAACAATCTTATAGTAGTGATTTTAATCTAAATTCTGATTGGAGTAGTATTAAAATCCCTTTTTCAGATTTTTATTCCGAGGAAGGATCCCTTGCTGAAGTACCTTTGGAAACAAATCAAGTGTGGATAAATTTTATTTTTTCTATTCCTGGTAATGAAATAGAGGATGCTCTTGATAAAGGTTCTTTGGAGTTTGAAATTGATCTTGACCAAATAATGTTACTGGATTAAAAATTGGATATGGAAATAGAACGAGGAGATATAGAAGTAATAAGAGAGGTTTTTGCCTATATAAATAGATTCAGGGGAAAGGCTTTTGTTATAAAAATTGATAATGATATTATAGATGATGAATATTTCCCTGTTTTACTTAAAGATCTTTCTATTTTGCATCAGTCAGGTATTAGGATAATTATTGTTCCAGGTGCCCGAAATAAAATTGATGAAATACTTTCGCAGTACAATATTAAGAGTAGTTTTCATAATGGTGTAAGAATTACAAATTCAAAGATGATATCGTTTGTAAAAATGGCTGCATTTGATGTTTCCAACAAGGTTATGACTGCCCTCTCGGGGAATAATGTAAACGCTTTGGTTGGAAACTGGGTAAAGGCAAAAAGCCTTGGAGTAATTGATGGAATCGATTACATAAATTCCGGAGCTGTGGAAAAGATTCAGAAAGAACCTCTTTTAAAGGTAATGGAAAATTCTTTTATCCCAATTTTCCCCTGTATAGGTTGGAATGCTAATGGTAAACCTTATAATATTTCTTCTGATGATCTTGCAATCTCTATAAGTGAACTTATTGGAGCTGAAAAACTTTTTTTTATCAGTTCGAATCCTGTTCTTAGGTCTGAAAATTATAATTTCCCAGCAGATGTTGGAGTTTCTAATGAAGGGCGGATATCCAGAATGAATTTGGATACTGTTGATAAATTTCTTGATTTAAATAAAGATAAACTTGGAGAACTGGATTCTATTAGAAGAGCAAAACAAGCTGTGAAAAGAGGGGTTCACAGGGTTCATCTTCTAAATGGGAAAACAAAAGGGTCTCTGTTGGAAGAGATTTTTTCAAATCTTGGTGTAGGAACAATGATACATGGAAATGAGTTCGAAAAAATAAGAAAAATGGAAGATACTGATATATCAGGTGTTCTCAGAATAATGGAACCTTTTGTTAAGGATGGGACTCTTGTAATAAGGAACAAACAAACTCTTTTAAAACAAATTGATAGTTTTGTTATTTATGAAACAGATAGTGTTATCCATGGTTGTGCATCATTAGTAGAGTACCCGGAAGGTATTGGTGAAATAGCAGCTGTTGCTGTTGATCAGAATTATATAAAATTAGGAATTGGCAGTAAACTTATTAAGTTTTTAATTGATAGAGCTTCCAGAAAGAAAATAAATAAATTATTTTTATTAACTACAAAAACTTCCGACTGGTTTGAAACTATTGGCTTTAAAAAGGGTAAACTGTCCGATATACCGGTTAATAAGCAGGAAAGTTATAATTTTGATCGTAATTCAAAAATATATATATACAATCTTAAAACTTAATCAGTAACCGGCACCAATGATTTTATTACTTTTAATAGATCAAATATTTCAAAAGGTTTTGAAAATACAGCTTTTACACCAAAGTCTTCAGTCAAACCGGAAATAGATTCATTTTCTATAGGTAATTTACCGGAAATTGCAATTTTTTTAATATTAGGGTAATTATTACTCAGTTCCATTATTAATTCCAGTCCACCTTTTTCGGGCATAACCAGATCTGCAATTATAAGATCGATATCTTGTTCTTCTACCAGCTGCATAGCCTTTTTACCATTTTCAGCTTCAAGTACTCTATAACCTGATCTTAACAAACTTTTTTGTATCATAGTTCGGATTGATTCTTCATCATCAACAATCATAACTGTTGGCATTTGTGTCTCCAAATTTAAAAATTCAAGGATAAGTTACAGAATAGAGATCCTTGTACAACATATAGCAAAACAATAATTTTGTCACTCATATTTATACAAATTTGACCTATTTTAGTTGAGACTACTTTAAATTTTATATAAACTAATATTATGAATACCTTAGAATCCAGTGCTCTGATAATTGTTGATTTACAGATCGATTTTTGTCCTGGAGGTTCTCTTGCCGTTAATGGCGGTCATGAGATTGTTAGTGGAATTAATGATTTGATATCTAAAAGGTCTGTTTTGTTTAAGAAAATTATTCTTACAGCTGACTGGCATCCTGTAAACCATATTTCTTTTGCTTCGACACATAACCTTGAGCCTTTTGCAAGAAAAGTAGTCGGTGGTGATATTGTCACACTCTGGCCTGATCATTGTGTGGAAGGATTAAAAGGATCTGAATTTCACCCGGATTTACAAGTTGAAAAATCTGATTTAATAATAAGGAAGGGCAGGAAGTCAAATTTGGATTCATATTCTGCTTTTTTTGAAAATGATAGAGTAACACCTACTGGCCTTAAAGGGTATCTAACAGATCATAGTATACAAAAAGTGTATCTCTCTGGCCTGGCCTTTGACTGGTGTGTTTATTTTAGTGCAATGGACTCTACTAAACTTGGTTTTGAAACATATGTAATTAAAGATTTGACACGATCAATAGATTTACCTGCTGGGTATGCACTCGAAAAAGAGATCGAAATGAAGAGGGCAGGTGTTAAGATAATTGATTCTTCATATTTTTAAGACTGTTAGTGTCTGTTTTTGCTTTAATGGAATTAAAAAAAATAAACTTTTTTTTCTGTATTTTTCCTACTTAATATAATATTATAACTAATATTCATTTTAGAGGAGTCTTTAATGGCATGTAAGGATTGCAGTAATGCTGTACTTGAAGAAGCACGGCAGATAGTTAAGCAAGTGGGTTCCGAACCCGAAAAGGTTATTCCTCTTCTTCAGGAAATACAAAACAGACATAGTTATCTTCCGGATAATCTTGTAGAGGCTGTAGCTGAAGTTATGGAAGTACCTGCTGCTGATATTTATGGTGTAGCTACTTTTTATTCACAATTCCGTTTTACACCCATGGGTAAACATCTAATTAAAGTTTGTAAAGGAACTGCTTGTCACGTTTCAGGTGCGGATCTTTTAACTGCATCCATAAGTGATGAACTTGGAGTAGAAGAGGGTGGTACTACAGAAGATATGCTTTTTACTCTGGAGACAGTTGCCTGTCTGGGATGCTGTTCTCTTGCACCTGTAGTAATGATAGATGACAAGGTCTATGGAAAACTTACTTCCAGTAAGGTTCGTAAAATTGTAAAGGAATACAAAAATGGAAAACACTAGAGTATTTGTTGGACTTGGTTCCTGTGGAATAGCAGCTGGTGCCCAGGATATTTACGATTACATGGAGACTGAACTTAAACCAGCTGGTACCGATCTGGAGGTTACTTCCTGTGTTGGTATGTGTTATGCAGAGCCTATTGTAGAAATTGAATATGAAGGTGAACGTCGCAGGTACGGTTATGTTGATAAAAAATTTGCTGACGAACTACTGGAATCCGTAAAAACCGGAACATTTCCCGAAAAGAATTTGATTGCCCAGTCGGATGAAGGGAAAGAGTATCTGGACAGACAGGTAAAGATTGTACTTAAAAACTGCGGAATTATTAATCCTGAAAGTATAGATGAATATCTTGAGGCTGATGGGTACAAAGCACTGACGAAATGTGTGGAAGAGTACAAACCAGAAGAAGTAGTTTCTATTGTAAAAGATTCCGGTCTTAAGGGGCGTGGTGGAGCTGGTTTTCTTACTGGTCTGAAATGGTCTTTTCTTGCAGGAGCTAAGGGAGATTATAAATATTTAGTTTGTAATGCAGATGAGGGTGATCCTGGTGCTTTTATGGATAGGTCTGTGTTGGAAGGAGATCCTCACAAGGTAATAGAAGGTATGCTTATAGCTGCCTATGCAACTGGGGCCAAGGAAGGAGTAATCTACTGTAGAGCAGAATATCCTCTGGCTATAAAGAGACTTAATATTGCTATTAAAGCTGGAGAAGAGAAGAACTTTATTGGTGATAATATATTAGGTACAGATTTTTCCTTTCATCTTCATGTCAAAGAAGGAGCAGGTGCCTTTGTCTGTGGTGAAGAAACTGCTCTTATGGCTTCTATTGAAGGTAAACGTGGCATGCCCCGGTTAAGACCTCCTTTTCCTGCAAATTCCGGAATAAATAAATCTCCTACTAATATTAATAATGTAGAAACATATGGCAATGTACCATTTATTATTCTCAATGGTGCAGAATCTTTTAATAAATACGCTTTCAAAAACAGTTATGGTACAAAGGTATTTGCTCTTGCTGGAAAAATTAAACGGGGTGGTTTAATAGAAGTTCCTATGGGCCTTACAATTAGAGAGATTGTTACTGAAATTGGTGGTGGAACATCCTCCGGGCGCCCTGTAAAGGCTGTTCAAATGGGCGGACCTGCAGGGGGATGTATTCCCGAGCGCTTATTTGATACACCTATTGATTACGATTCAATAAATGAAACTGGTGCTATCATGGGTTCCGGTGGTATGGTTGTTATGGACGATTCTACCTGTATGGTAGATGTTGCCAGGTATTTTCTTGCATTTACTCAAAACGAGAGTTGTGGTAAATGTACTTTCTGTCGTATTGGAACCAAGAGAATGTTGGAAATCCTGACAAGAATTACTGACGGTAAAGGAGAAATGGAAGATCTCGATAAACTGGTAGAGCTTGCAGAGCATATTTCCAAAACATCCCTTTGTGGCCTTGGTCAGCTTGCACCGAACCCTGTCCTTACAACAATAAAATATTTCAGGGAAGAGTACGAAGCACATATAAAGGATCATAAATGTCCCGCAGGAGTTTGCAAGTCACTCATAACTATTCAGGTAATTCCTGATAAATGTACTGGTTGTACATTATGTGCAAGGGTTTGCCCTGTCAGTGCAATTGAGGGGGAAAGAAAGGGGATCCATGTAATTGATCCTGAAACATGTACCCGATGCGGACTCTGTATTGAAGCATGTAATTTTGACGCAATAGAGGTAGTGTAAGATGGCATTAATTAATGTAAAGATAAATGGAACTGATGTAGAGATAGAAGAGGGTTCAACAATACTTGAAGCTTCTAAAATAGCAGGATATGAAGTTCCCACCCTCTGTCATGCAGAGGGACTGGAGCCTTTTACCAGCTGCTTTTTATGTGTTGTAAAAATAGATGGTGGAAGAGGAAATCTTGTTCCTTCCTGTGCAACAAAGGTTACCGACGGTATGTCGGTTACAGTTGAATCAGATGAAATAAATGAAAGCAGGAGGATGAACCTCAACCTCCTCCTCTCTGATCACTCTGGAGATTGTGTCGCACCATGTACGGTTGCCTGTCCATCTTCTATAGATATTCAGGGCTTTCTTGCACTTGTACGAGAGGGGCGGGAATCTGATGCAGCAAAACTTATAAGAGAGACTGCTCCAATACCTGGAGCACTTGGAAGAATCTGTCCCAGACCATGTGAAACTGCATGTCGTCGAAACAGAGTAGAAGAATCTATCTCTATCTGTTATATGAAGAGACATATTTCTGATACAGAAATTAAAGAATTTGGTGAAGTTCAGCTTCCTGAACCTGCTTCTGATACAAATAAAAGTGTTGCAATTATTGGGGCAGGCCCTGCGGGAATGACAGCCGCATATTTCCTAAGACTTCAGGGGCATTCTGTTACAGTTTTTGAAGCTCATGCAAAATCCGGGGGTATGCTCCGTTATGGTATTCCCTATTACCGCTTAACAGATCAAACATTAAAAGATGAGTTTGACGCCATAGAAAAACTTGGTGTTGAAGTTAAATATAACACTGTTATTGGCCGGGACATGACTGCCAAACACCTGGAAGCAGATTACGATGCTCTTGTAATAGCAATTGGAGCCCAGGGAGCCTCTTCTATGAGAGTCGAAGGTGAGGATCTTCCTGGAGTTTATTCAGGAATCGATTATCTTGGACAGATTGGGGACGGAGGTGATCCTGATATTGGTAATAAGGTTGTAGTTGTTGGTGGTGGTAATACTGCTATTGATGTAGCCAGAACAGCTGTTCGTAAGGGTGCAGATGTTACTGTTCTTTACAGACGAACAAGAGCAGAGATGCCTGCCAGCAGTTTTGAAATTGATGAAGCTCTTCATGAAGGTGTGAAAATTGATTTTCTGGCAGCTCCTGTAAAAGTTGAGCAAAGTGCCAATGGGGTTGTTGTTCGAACTATCAGGATGGAGTTAGGTGAACCTGATGCCAGTGGACGTAGAAGGCCTATGCCAGTGGAAGGTTCTGAATTTGCTATTGAAGCATCTGCAGTTATAAGTGCTATAGGTCAGAAGGTTGTTACAGATGGTATTATTGATACTGGTGTTGGGCTTACGCGATGGGGAACAATAGTTGCGGATCCACATACATTTATGACAGATAGACCTGGTATATTTACATGTGGAGATTGTCAGACAGGTGCTGATATTGCAGTTCGGGCAGTTGGAAATGCAAGAAAAGCTGCTTATTCTGTAAATCAGTTTCTAAATGGAGATGAGGTTACAGGAGAGCCCGAGCAGTTTAATTCTACTATGGGTGCTTTGGAAGATATTAGTGAAGAAGTTTTTAAGGGTTATGAAAAGAAACCCAAGGTAGAAATGCCGCTTATTGGTGATAAGGAAAGAGTTACTACTTTTGTTGAAATAGAAACAGGTTTTAGTCGTGATAAGGCTAAAGAAGAAGCAGAGCGATGTCTTGAATGCGGTTGTGAAGCAGCTAATGAATGTAAACTACGAATCTACTCGACAGAGTATGGAGCAGATCAATCCTACTTTGCAGGGGACATAAGGGACTTCCAGAATGATCACACTCATGCAACAATTAAAATGGAAGTTAACAAATGTATAAACTGCGGCGCATGTGTTCGTGCCTGTGCCGAGATAAAAGGTTTCAATGTTCTTGCTTATGTGGGCCGGGGGTTTGGAACCCGAATGGTATCTCCTTTTGGAAGATCTCTTGTGGATACAATTTGTGATGGCTGTGGTGAATGTGTAACTGTTTGCCCTACTGCAGGAATTATGTACCAGAAAGGTGCTAAACCAGAAAAAGTAGAAGAACCAATAAAAGAAGCCCAAAAAGGAGCAGTTAAATGAAACCGGTTTATAAAAATGTAATATCTTTTCTTTGGGTTAAGAATACAAAAGTGTCTCTGGCTTTTTATGCCGATATACTTGGCTGTAAAATAGTTTTTGAGTCTGATGGCTGGGCAGAGCTTTCTGTTCCAGGTGCTCCAAATACATTTTTTGCCCTTAATAAGTGGGCCGGAGAAGGTGATGCCCCTAAAAATAATTTTCTTACCCTTGGAATTGATAATATTGATGAATTTAGAAAATTTCTGGAAACTCATAATGTCCATCTGGTTGGTGAGATAAGGGAGTTTGCAGACCAGGGGATGAGAATGTTTAAATTTAAAGATCCTGATGGGAATACTTTGACAGTTTCAGAGGTCGAATTGTAACCCGTAGGGGCGAACGGCCGTTCGCTCATACGGGTTAAACCGATACCATAAACGTCTTAATCCCTGTCAGCAGCATCTGTACAGCCATAGTTGTAAGAATCATACCCATAAGCCTTTCAATTGCCTTTAGTGTTCTTTTCCCTACAATCTTACTCAATCTTTCAGATAATACTAGTATTATAAATCCCAGAGACCAGGATATTATAAGTGCAGCCAGCCAGCTAAGCTGATGATCTGGATACTGTGTACTAAGTAGAATAACCATAGTCATGGATGATGGTCCGGCTACCATAGGAACAGCAAGGGGGACTATTAAGGGATCACCATCCTTATCTTCATCATTAACAAAAGTCGAGTTAGATGCTGGAAATATCATTTTAATGGCTATTAAAAATAGAATTGTACCTCCAGCAATGCCAAGGGCAGGTTCTGTAATATGCATTCCGGCAAGAATAAATCTCCCAAAAAATAGAAAAAATATTAAAAAAACAAGGGCGATAAGAAGTTCTCTTACAATAATTTTTCCTCTCCTGGCTGGATCTACATGAGATAAGACTGATAGAAAAATTGGAATATTTCCAAAAGGGTCCATAACTAAAAAAAGCATTATAGCTGCACTGTATATTGTCATATTGTAACATTCTCCCAGTTTCCTGATTTTGTAGATTTGTATAATGCTGTAAGAACTGCTGTATTATATAATGTATCTTCAAGAGGAACAGGGACTTCAGTTTTATCAATTATTGCCTTCGAAAATGCATCACCCTGTAGAGTATATTGATGGCATGTATCAATAATAATCCTGTTTCTTTCTTCCTGTTCAACATTGGAATCATCATAATATATTTCTGTAGGAAAGGTTGACGGGGAATTAAAAGGTATCTTTATTTCAACATGTTTTTTTGTTCCTACTGCAAGCATTCTTTGGTATGGGGAAATTTGTGTTGAACTAATAAAAGTTGCCTGGCCGGAAGGGAAATCAAGTATGGCTGATGCAAGTATATCGGTTTTAAACTTCGGATCATATTCAGCCATTGCTATTACCCTTGTTGGTTCCTCTATAAATAGAAATCTGGATGTATTTACTGGATAGCAGCCAATGTCCCAAAGTCCGCCGCCGCCCATATCAGAAGAATAACTATTTCTTATATTGGAAGAGTCGAAATTAGAATAGGAGAAAAATCCCTGAACTGCTCTAAGCTTACCAAAATCTTCACTTGTAGTTAATTCTTTTGCCTTAAGCCACTGGGGGTGGGTTCTAACCATAAATGCTTCCCCTATTTTTACACCAGTTACATCCCTTACTTTAATTGCTCTTTTTACATCATCTGTAGAAAGGGCAAATGGTTTCTCGCAAAGAACATGCTTACCTGCCTCCATTGCTTTAATACTCCATTCTACATGAAGATGATTTGGAAGTGGTATGTAAACTGCATCTATTTCTTTATCAGCCAGGAGTTCTTCGTATGAGCCATACGCTTTTTCAATACCCATATTTGCAGCAGTTTTTTTTGATTTTTTTATATCTCTTGATGCAATTGCAACAACTTTACTGTATTTCCCAACCTGCATTCCCGGTATAACATAGTTTCTTGCAATACCTGCATCACCTAAAATACCCCATCTAATTTTCACTTTTATTCTCCCAGCTGGATATATTATTTTGAACCAGCAATATGTATCCCTTTTAGATAGATAAATTCCGGGCCCATATAACCATCATCTGTAATTATATTTTCTGATAGAGATATTGAATCAATTACAGTGGAAATTTTACCCGTTATAGATCCTCCTGTGACAGCAATTTTTTCCCTGCCGTCATAATAGTAGGCCAGTCTAATTTCACTGCCAAAATCTCCTGTTATGCTATCCATTGAAAAATCTGAAAATTCAACAGCTTCCAGATATGGTGCTTTTTCATAGTCAGTTTGTTTCATACTTCCTGGTTCCACTTTTATGTTATAACATTTCCCAGTTATCTCTTTGTTCAGATATGTTCCAAACTGGATGTCTGAAATAATATGTGAAACCTTTCCTTTGTTAATAATATTGATAGGTTTTGTAATTACCCCATCATCATCTATAAGTTTATTAAAATGACTCCTTTCCAAATATGGGAGAATAGTAATTGTAAGAGGATCACCATTTCCGTTCTGAATAGTTTTATCCTCTTCATAATTACTCATCCCTTCAAATATAGTACGGGCATTGGATTTCATATAAAAGTAGGAAAAAAATTCTCTAATTGCCGTTCTTTTTATAATTACCGGAATATCTGTCAGAATAGGTAACTGGATGGTTTTAGTTCGGTCAAGTGTGGATTCTATCTGGGTTTTAACCTTATTATCCAGCCAATCTTTTGAGTAATCACTAAATTCAAGCAAATTAAAGAGTTCAATCTCTTCTCCGGAACTTCCTGTTGCTGTAGTAACAAGCTCTATTAGTCCTGAATATTTTGTATGAGTGTGGTTAACACCTTCTGAATTTAAAAATGTGTAGTTAATTTTTGAGATAAATATTTCAGTGGCATTAAATGTTATATCAGATGATTTATGGGAAAACAGATCTTTTCCAATTGTGGTTATCCAATCGAATATATTTTTCTTATCTAATTGAACAGGGGGAAATTTTAGATTTAAGTCATTATCATTGTTTTTTGTCAGAGGGAACCACTTGTTTTTTACTGAGAGAGATCCTTTTATGGCAAGTTTAATTTTTTCATCTATCTCTTGATCTGTCATTGTTGGAAACAGATTTATTCGCATTGATCCTCTGAATTTGTTTTCACCTTCTTCAAAATCTTTATAAACAGTAAGATCAATTTCTATAGAATTTTGGTTTCGTATCATCTCCAAATTGTCCTGGATATAATATCCCTGGGCGCCTTCTGTTTGAGACAATATAATTTTCCAGGCATCAATATCATTTTTTTTAAGTATAGTTACAATTTTATCAATCATTATCCCAACCTTATTCGTGTTTTAATGTATGGACCGCCGGAGGATACTTTTACAAACTCTTTCCATCCTTTTCCACAGTATCCGGATCCGGAAAGTTCAAGTTTATCTCCAATCATGGTTATATTTTTTAATATATCCGGTACATATCCTGTCATAATTACAGGGGATATAATCTTACCTGTAAATTTCCCATTTTTAATCTCTTTACCAAGTATAGCTATAGCCTGGAGTCCCCAGTTTTTTGGGTCTTCCATACCGCTTTGAGTATAATCAAGTAAATATCCGTGTTTTACAGATGCAAGCATAGATTCCAAATTATCATTACCCGGTTCAAAATATGTATTGGTCATTCTTGTATATGTTTTATTTTTATAGGATTGTCTTCTTCCATTACCTGTTGGCTTTGTTTTTTGTGAGAATGCTGAATGTAAATCAGAAATTCCTCTTTTTAAAATTCCATTTTCTATAATAAGAGTGTTTCCGGCAGCAGTCCCTTCATCATCAAAATGAAAACTTCCGGCATGACGTTCTGGAATTGCCCCATCCCTCATATTTACCAATGGGCTTGCAACCTGCTTTCCAATGTAATCCTTTCCCAGTGCTCTGTTTTTTACAAACATATCCATCTCTACACCATGACCAAATGCTTCATGGGCAATTAGGCCTGTAATATCAGGAGTACATATTACTTCATATTCTCCTGGAACAACACTTTGTGCATTTAGAAGGCTTTCTCCATCTTTCACAGTAGCTTTAATCTGATTACGGAGATCCCTTAGAAGTTCCATACCCTTTAACCCGGATTCAGCTGCATAAATTACTTTAACCATATCATCTTTTTTTACCATTGGTATAAGATAGCTTTGGCTCCAGATATAATTTTGTTTCAATTTCTTTTTGGAAGAAAGAAATATTTTAGATACTTTTGACCATTCAAATACAACTCTTGCATTAAAAACAGATTTACCACTGTCCATTGTTTCTTTGAAAATATTTTTAAGTTCAGAAAAAACAGTTTCAGGATCAATTTCCGATGGATCAATTTCTACATTTTCATTATGTGAGAAGGATTGAGGTTCTTCCTCTGGTACAGGGTAAATATGGAAGTTATTTATAAGAGCATTTTCTGAAAATTGTATAATTTTTTTTGAAACTGTTTCAGCATCTCCAGGCTGAATATTATTAAAAGAATATTCAAGAACTTTCCCAAATTTGTAAATCCGTGCTACAAACCCTCTGTCTGCCCACATACTTTCTGTAAGAGATGAACTCTGGCCTGAATATTCATACTTAAACCCAGTAATATCTGAACCTAAAATAGATATATAATCAAAAGATGAGCTTAGTATTTTTATAACTGTTATAAGCTCTTTTTCAATGAGGTTAAGAAATTGAGAATCCTTAACATTTTCCATATATTTCTCCGCTAAAAAATTATTGTATTACTCTATCAGCTAATAGTGGGGTAGTAAACATGTGCAGATCATTGAAAAAAAATGAATACTCTGTTATTTTGGTTCTTTAAATAAAGGGTGGCAATTCAATTTTAAGGGAAATATTTAATGTTTAAAGTTATGTTTGTTTGTATGGGTAATGTATGCAGATCTCCTCTTGCTCATATATTACTGGATATATATCTGAAGAAAAATAATCTAACAGATAAGATAAAAGTGGAATCTTCCGGAGTAAATGTGTTTAATGAAGGCCAGGAGCTTTGTGATAATATCGTTCGTACTGCTTCCAGGCGAGGCCTTTCTATAGAGCATTATTCCCGGAACTTTTATCCAACTGACGGAGAAGAGTTTGATTTAATTCTTGCTATGGATAATACAACTATGTCCAGAATTAAAAGGACCATAAAAGGTCAGCATAATAAGGGTACAGTTAGATATTTTCGTTATTATGATCCTGTTCAGGATGGAAGTGAAGAGGTCCCTGATCCCTGGTATGGTGGAAATGATGAATCTGAGATGGTTTTTGATATGATTGAAAGAACAATGAAACCTTTGGCGGATTCTATTCTGGATTTAATCTGATATGATAAATAAAATTCCCGTTTCCTGTAACAAAGATTGTGGTGCCGGTTGTCCTTTGGAAGCTCATGTTGAAGATGGCCTTATTCAAAAGATAACTGACAGTAGTTTTAAGAAACCTCTTATGCATGGATGTCTAAAAGGTTTTCGCATGACGGATGCTATCTATAGCAAAGATAGGATACTTACACCTAAAATTAGAACCGGAGACAGAGGCATTGGGCAGTTTAGAGATGCCAGCTGGAATGAAGCTCTGGATCTTATTGCAGAAAAATTAAAAAGTACAAAAGAAACCAAAGGTGCTGAATCTGTAATGAGATTAGGGGGATCCGGTTCCTGCCGGGGGGCTCTTCATAATACAGCAACTCTTACTCAAAGATTTTTAAACCTCTATGGTGATTATACAGAAACAACCGGAAATTTTTCCAGTGAGGCTGCAACATTTGTAAAGCAGCCTATGTTTGGTACTAAAAATATTGGTATAGATGTAAAAACTCTTCTTAACTCTAAACTTATTATACTCTGGGGTTTGAATCCGGAAGACACAAGATTTGGTTGTGAGACTGAATCTCTTTTAAAAAAAGCTGCAGATATGGGAATACCTTTTTATGTTTTAGATCCAAGAAAAACACCTACTGTCAACAGATATAATGCTAAATGGTTACCAATAACGGCTGGAACAGATTCAGCTTTAATGCTTGGCATGCTGTATCGGCTTATTACAGAGGGTTTTGCAGATTTAGATTTTATAGATAAGTACAGTACTGGCTTCGAGAAACTTAAAGCTTATATTTTGGGGGAAAGTGATGGTATTAAAAAAACTCCAGGGTGGGCTTCAGATATTTGTGGACTATCTGTAGATAATATAGAAAAATTTACAAGAGATTATGCAAACACATCTCCTGCTGCATTACTTCCGGGTCTTTCAATTCAAAGGGCCATTGGAGGAGAAAATAATGACCGCTTAGGAGCCATTCTTCAATTGGCTACAGCTAATGTTGGAATTATTGGTGGTTCCAGTGGAGCGGGCCAATGGAATAATCTTGCTTCTCCGGACTGTGGAAGTATTGCTGTTTCTTTAAGTAAATCTGTAAAAAGTGTTCCTGTTTATGAATGGGCCGATGCTGCTCTTGGTGGTGTTGCAGCTGGATATCCATCAGATATTAGTTTTTTATATAATGTCGGCGGAAATTATATTGGCCAGAGCAGCGATAATTCCAAAGGACTGGTTGCGTATAAGAAAATGGATTTTATAGTTAGCCACGACTATTTTATGACACCTAGCTGTCAGTTGTCAGATGTTGTTCTTCCGGTAACCACCTTTCTGGAAAGGGAAGATATTTTATTTTCAAATACAAACTATCTTTTTTATTCAGGACAGGCATCTGAACCTCTTGGAGAAGCAAGAACCGATTACTGGATATTTGCAGAATTATCAGAAAGATTAGGATTTAAAAATGCATTTACCGAAGGAAGATCTGAGTCTGACTGGATAGAGTATTTTCTAAAAAGCTCAGAAATAACAGATATAGAAAAATTTAAAAAAACAGGTATTTATGAAGCAAAGGATCAAATGCGTGTTGGTCTTTCGAAATTTATTTCAGATTCTGAAAAATATCCACTAACCACACCTTCCGGAAAAATTGAAATAGATTTGCCTCTGTTTCCAACTATTGGTGG
>JAOZPU010000069.1 GCA_029932585.1 Spirochaetia bacterium
CAGTAATCTGCTTACAACAGTTAAGGAAAAGTTTGCAGAGTATTTTCTTGTGTTGTCGGAGGAAGGTGAGACAGGAATTCAGAGTCCTGATCAGAAGTACTGGATGGATAAATTATCTCACAATCATGAAAATCTGAATGCAGTACTTAAGTATTGTGAGGTGAATTGCGAGATTGAAAAATTGGCCCGAATGGCAGGATCACTTCGTCCTTACTGGGAAATTAAAGGATTCTTTTCTGGTGGTCAGGAATGGTATAAGAGATCTTTAAATAAAGAGATAGTCAATATACATATTAAGAATAATGTAAATATTGGTTTAGGGTCTATGTATTTAGCTTTAGGTCAATATCAAGAATCTTTAGATATTTTCGTTGAACTTTATGAAGATTGTAAATCAATTAAAAGAGATTTCCTTCTATTAAACTATTTTATTGGGTGGACCTATTTCAAATTAAATAATTTTTCTGAAGCATTAAAATACTTTGAAGAATCAATATTTATAGCTCATGAATATAAATCTAAAATACTGGAAGCAAAATCTTATGCTGGGAAAGGACTTCTTAGGTGGAAAGAATCAGATTTAGAGGGCGCCACAAGTTTTCTAAATACTGCTTTAACTCTCCTTCAAGGTCTTGGAGATCCCCGAAGTATTGCTCAAACTACAAATAATTTGGGGATTATTTTTTATCAGCAGAATGATTTTTTTCAAGCAGAAAAATATTTTCGGGAAGCTTTGTCCAGCTCAAAAATTATTTCTGATATCAGTGAGACTAAAAATCTATTGAGTAATCTAGGTTACTTGAATTATAGAATGGGAAATTATCCTTCAGGAATAAAATACTACAAGGAACTGGTTAAGCTGTCAGTTCAAGATAAAATTTTTACGGGCGCAGCTTATTCGGGACTATCTTTAATAGATATTGAGTTAGATCATTTTGATTCTGCACTTCAAAATGCTGAAAAAGCTGTTTCAATATTGGATGTATCTCCTTTAGCTGGAGATTATGCAGTATGTCTCAGAATCCTTGGTGATGTCAGACTTGCCAGAAAAGAATATTCATATGCAGAAGATTGTTATCACAGAACAATTCCCATTTTAAGGAAATATCAGGAGAATGAAGATTTGGAATTGGCATTGGAAGGCCTTAAAAAATTGGATAATGAAAAATAAATAAATCAATAGGAGTGATTAAGATGAGAAAAATTTATGTAATCTGTTTAGTACTAATTGTATTCTCACAAGCAATCTGGAGTAATGGCCATAATGAAGGACCGAATGATTCAGGATATATATTTTTGCCTGATGGAAAAGAAATTGAATTTATGGGCATTAAATTAACAGCTGACTACAGTAAAGAACTTGGTGATCTCAAAGTCTATGCTCTGGAAGCCTCCATGAAAGATGTCTATAAAGAAAGAGACAAATTCCATGTTAAAGGTTTAGATTGGGGGGGGATTGAAATCCATAAGTCTTCCGAGGATGGGAATATTATACATACTTTAGCCATAGAGAAAGTAAGGAATGAAGGATTTATTTATCCTATGTTTAATCTGGATATTTTTGTTGAGGCTAATGGTGAGAAGTTTCCTATAAGTAAATATAATGTTAGTGTTACTGTCAAAATACCACATGAAATTCTAAAAACTGCAAATAGCAGTCGTGCTGTAGTTGATCAGATTCTTTTTGTTTTTGATGATGATATATGGATGCCCGTTGATGACCCTCGATCAGGTATAATTGAAGTAAAGCACTTTCATGAATATATTGAATTTATTATTATTGATTGGCCGGCTGATGATAAAATGTTCTGCAGTGGGCCGTAATTTTTATAAATAAACCTCTCTGGTATAACCTGGAGAGGTTTACTGCTATTCTTACATATTCACAAAGTTATTAAGTATCCTTACCCCGTCCCTGTCAGTATTTTCCCCAGGAATTTTATTTGTATAGGCTTTTTTAATACTGGGAGTGGAAGCTGAACGGCGTTCAAAAACTTCTTTTGCTTCTTCGAAATTATAATCCGGATGAAATTGAACTCCAAATATATTTCTTCCTTTATATTGAAAGCCCTGAATACCAGAATCACTTTCTGCAATCAATTCACAATTTTCCGGTAACTTTGTTACAGAATCTCCATGTATGTGACAGAATATACCAGAGGAGACATCTTTAAAAAGTGGATTAGGTTTTATTTCAACTGGGTACCATCCATATTCCAGTTTATCCATTACAGATAAACATGACTTTCCAATAAACCATGCTGCCAGAAACTGATGTCCATAGCAGATGCCAAGAATAGCTTTATTTGATTCAAAAAAATCATCAATAACAGAGCTTAATTCTCCATCCCATGTGTTGTTTTCAATAGCTGAGGCAGCGGAACCAGAAATTATTAAATGGGTAAAATCTTTTCCCTTCATATCTGTTTCAGCATTTCCTGGCGTTGTAAATACTATTTCTTTATCTGTATCTATTTTTTTTAAAAGATTTTTTTCGTAACGCACAGCAGCTTCTGGTTCTGAAACACAGTTATATACAAGTACCATTTACATATCTCCATCCATATATAATCAAAATTAGCTATATAAAAGTAATCATATTATTAAAGAGTATGTCAATTCTAAAATGTTATTTTTTCTTCCTTTTACTTGGTACTTCAAATTTCTTTATTATTTTACATATATCTTCTGTATCTTCAACACTAATTCCAAGGTGAGTTACCATTCTTATAGACTTAGGGCTGGCTGCGCCACATACAATTCCTTTTTTTCTTAGTGCTGCTACAATTATATCGGCTTTTTGAGATGTATCAAAATAGAGGATATTTGTTTCAACTGTTGATAGATCAATTTTAGCCCATTTAACAAGGGAGAGGGTTTTAGCTATCTTTTTAGCATTTTCCATATCCTGAGTTAAAGGTTTAATATTATTTTCCAGTGCATATATACCTGCAGCAGCAAGTACTCCTACCTGTCTCATCCCTCCACCCAGCATTTTTCGAACACGTCTTGCTTCAGCAATAAATTTTTCCGGGCCGCAGAGAATACTACCAACTGGAGCACCAAGACCTTTTGATAGACAAAAAGTAACAGTATCTACAAAAGAACACATTTTTTTTATTGGAATATTTGTTGCTGCTGATGCATTGAACATTCTGGCTCCATCCATATGAACTTTTAAATTATTTTTTTTAGCAAACTCAGATACAGCTTTTAATTCCTTAAGTTTATAACATGTGCCACCCTCTTTATTATGAGAGTTTTCAATTTCAATCATTTTAACTTTAGACATATAGTAAATATTCGGGCGCAGATGTTTTTCAAGTTCTTTTGGAGTTAGGATCCCTCTCTCCCCATCAACCGCTATGGGCATTGCCCCTGCTATTGCTGCAACAGAGGAAAGTTCGTAATGCATAATATGGCTGTTTTTGTGGGTTAGTACCTCATTCCCTTTACCGCAATTTATATATAATGCTATAAGGTTGCCCATGGATCCTGATGGAACAAATAGTGCTGCTTTTTTACCTGTGATTTTTGCGGCCATCTCCTGAAGTTTATTAATTGTAGGGTCTTCTGCGTAGACGTCATCTCCAACATCTGCAATATACATTGCCTTTCGCATCTCTTTTCCAGGTCTTGTTAGAGTATCACTTCTTAGATCATATTTTTTCATTTAAACATCCTTACAAAAATCATTATTAAATTATAACATAGCATCTATTTTTTATGTGCTAATCTTATCAAGAAGTTCAAAAAAAGTTGGAAAAGTTATTGATACTGCATTTGTTTCATCTATTGTCGTTTTCCCCTCAGATACTAAAGCTGCAATAGCAAGGCTCATAATTATTCTGTGATCTTCATGGCCAGAAACATCTGCCCCGGTAAGTTTACCTTTTCCTTTTATTATTAGTCCATCAGGTAATTCTTTAATATCAGCTCCCATTTTTTCCAGTTCTTCTTTCATGACTGTTATTCTGTCTGTTTCTTTTAACCTTGCCTGGGGAACATTAACTAATCTTGTCTCTCCCTGGGCAAAACATGCTGTCACTGCGAGAGCAGGGAGCGCATCAGGTGTATCATTGAGATCAAATTCACAACCTTTAAGGGGTTTACCTTCAATTGTTATAAAATCTCTGCCTATTTCAATATGACAACCCATTTCTTTCAGCATATAAACTACGGCCTTATCTCCCTGGATGTCTGCCATATCCAGTCCTTTCAGTGTAAGTGTTGAACCTGTTATGGCTGCAGCACACAGAAAAAATGTAGCGGATGAAAAATCTCCAGGCACCTGTTTGTCAAATGCTTCGAACTGCTGCCCCCCGGGAATAAAGAATTCTTTGAAATCTGTAGTATCATACATTACAAATTGTTCGTTAAGCCATTTAAGAGTCATTTCAACATAAGGTTGTTCTCGTAAAAGAGGGACTTCAATTTCAGTGTTTCCATTGATAAGCGGTGTGCACAGAAGCAGGCTGGAAAGATACTGGCTTGTTGGACATTCAATACTTGTTTTACCCCCTGTGAGAGGTCCCTTTATACTAAAGGGGGGGCATCCATTTTTTCCCTCAATGCTAATTTCTGCGCCAAGATCTTTCAGGCTGTTTAAAAGATTTTCCACAGGCCTGGACTTTATCTGATCATCCCCGGTAAAGGTTATTTTATGTGAACTTAAAGCAGCAAGTCCTGCGGCAAGATAAAGGGTAGTTCCCGAATTCCCTACATCTATAATATCAGCAACAGGGTGTATTTCTCCTCCTGTTCCCATAATAATCCATCTGTCATTTTCTAATTTTATTTTTGCCCCAAGTACTTTGATAGCATTCAAACAGGATTGTGTATCTGCAGAATCCAGTGGATTTATTATTGTACTTTCCCCTTTAGCCACAGCTGCAATTAATAGAGCTCTGATAGTATGGGATTTTGATGATGGTATTGTTATTTCTCCCATGAGAGAATTTACAGGGTTTATTGTTTGTTTCATGAGGGTATTGTAAAGAGTGAAATAGGCTGTGTCAAAGGTAATTCAGGGAAACAATGCTTCGAATGCATAGGTGAGCAGTGTAAGCAGTTATTCCAGTCTGCTGATACGCTCATCCAAAACAACTCGGTATGCATCCTTTAGATCCTCAGGCAGGAAACTTTTTTCTATTAAAGCATACCATAAAGGAACAGCTTTTTTTATTTCCTGTAGAGTTTTAGAGATTATGCGGTCTGATAATCCCATTCTCTTCGAGGCAAAGTAATCCACAAGAATCTTTTTTGTAAGATTTCGTTTTTTACCTTTAACAGGTAGGGCAATTTCCTCTTCAGGATGTTTCAGTGCTATAGTCGTATTAATAAGATCATAAGCTGGTGAGAATTCGGTTTTTCCATTGTTTGTGTGTAAGGTAAAGTTTTTCAGATGCATATCCTCGTTTCCAGTTAGAAAACAGAAAATCACCCTTTTGAATAATCTTGACTTTTCAAGCATGGGGAAGGTGCAGAACGTTTCTATAATAGTGGCAATTTTTTCCATACTGTAGTTATACTTAGTCTCCCGGGATTTTCCTGCAAGCTGGGCAAAATCTTCAACAGCAATTTTTTTACCCCTCTTTCCTATTCGATCGTATCGCTTTATAAAGTAGGACAGTTTATGGTCTTTCCCATAAATCATCCCATGAACAGGAACTGTTATCCCGGCTTGAGCAGCCATTTTCATAGTCAGGTCTTCATTCTCGGGGAGGGCTCTGTACAGATTATTCTGGGGTTTGATAATATATGTACCCCCGACGGCAACAATCTTAAATACTTTGTTCTTTTCATCCAGTACAGCACTCATCTTTGGTTGAACTCCCTGAATGGACATTTTGCCGGCCATAGCTGCGGCTTCTTGTAACTGCTCAGAAGTCGTAAGGGGTAGATCTTTAAGGGTCTTCATTTTCCTGGATAGAATATGAAGGCTGGAAGAAGAATATTCTCCCGGACGTTCCACCTTGTTGTATGTTATTGGACAGCGGGGTGTGTTAGGCACCTGAGTTTTCTACTGTGACTGCTCCGACTAAATCGCTGCCTACGGCAATCAATTGGCCAAATAAATCGTTTCTGTCAAGTTTTTTTAAACGTAACATGGCATCCAGTTGTACTCCTTCCGGGAGAAGGCCATCGAAAAAAGGTGGAAAATCGCTGAAATAATATTCTTTTGTTTGTATGGGCATTGTAAGGGATACGGGTTCTCCGGAATATTCATCCTGATAGAAAAAACTGAAGCCAGTGTCTGTTTCCATAAGGGTTCCGGCAATCTTACCATGCATAAAAACTTCACATTGACGCATAATATTCCTCCATAAGGGGGCTGGAAAAATTGACGGATATATTCAGAGCTGTGCAAATAAGCCATAATGTCCGCATTTGTACTGTCTCTTTACCCTGTTCGATATCAAACACAACTGTTTTACCTATTCCAGCCAGATCTGCCAGTTCTTCCTGGGTCAATCCACTTCGTTTGCGATGATACTTAATCACTTTACTGATATCACTGATTTCCATTTTTACCGCTCCGACAGTAAATATTACATATTTATATAAAATATAACATGATGCTACTAAAAAAACAAGAAAAATCCTGCTAGAGCAGTAAAATTATGCTCTGAAAAAGCAGATAGGGATCTACTACAAGTTCCCTTCGATACTATTGCTATGTAATTTATGCTGGAGTAGAAAATTTTAAATAAATTCGCAATCACTCAGGGAACGGTACCAACCGGTTGCTGAAAGATTTTGCCCCATAGAAACAGTTATTCGGTTACTGAGTGGTTTTGCTCCGCAAAATTGTATCGAAGTAATCGAAGCACCGGTTGCTGTTTTTGCAGTGGAACTATACCTTCAATTCTGTTATTATTAATTGGAAGGCTGGTCGCAAACAAGTTTGCTGCTCGCCTATGCACCCTAAGGAGCAAGTTTTATGTCCCGATCAGATATTATTCAAACCTTAAGAGTATTCAAAGAGCAGCATGCTGAAGAGTACGGTATTCAGCTTATGGGTGTTTTTGGCTCTGTGGCCAGAGATGAAGCAACGATAGACAGTGATATAGATATTGTTGTGAAGATAAAAATACCAAACCCGTATATAATTGTACACATTAAAGAGGAAATAGCAGAACAGTTACAATTGCCTGTAGATATTATAAGACTACGAGATAAAATGAATCCTTTTCTAAAAAAGAGAATAGAACAGGATGTTGTTTATGTTTAATAAGAATATGGTTTTGGATGTCCTGAGACAGATACTAGAGGCTTCTGATAGGATAGCAAAGCGTTTTGAACCAATTTCAAGTGTAGATGATTTTACAAATACTCCCGAAGGAATGGAAAAACTTGATGCTATTTGTATGCCCATTATTGCAATTGGTGAAGGTCTTAAACAAATTGATAAAATTGCCGGGGATGAGTTTTTACTTAAATATTCTCAGATTGACTGGAAAGGTGCTAAAGGAATGAGAGATATTATTTCTCATCACTATTTTGATATAGATGCAGAGGAAATATATTGGGTGTGTGAACATCAGATAAAACCTCTTTCCGATACTATAAAGATAATCATAACGGATCTGGAATAAATGGCTTCACCACTAGTTTCCGTAATTATCCCCGTCTATAACCGTTTTGAACTGGCAAAAGAAGCCGTTTCTTCAGTTCTTGGTCAGACTTTTAGAAATCTGGAATTGATTATTGTTGATGATGGTTCAACTGATATGACTCCCATTCTTGCAACATATTTTAGGGATGACACAAGAGTTAAATATATTCGAATAAATCACAGTGGAATGCCGGGGTTTGTAAGGAATAAAGGGGTAGAAACAGCGAAAGGTAAATATCTGGCCTTTCTTGATTCTGACGATTTATGGATGGATAGTAAGCTAAAAAAACAAGTGGATTTTTTGGAAAAAAATTCTGCTATTAAAGTTGTTCATACCCGGGAAGCCTGGGTAAGGAATGGAAAAACTATAAGTCAGGCTGGCTTTAATCACAGGCGATTTGGAGATATATTTTCTGATGCTCTTGAAAAATGTATTATTGGCCCTTCTACAGTATTAATAGAGACAACCCTGTATAGAGAACTTCGAGGATTTCGAGATGATCTGGAAATTGCTGAGGATTATGAATTATGGTTGAGGTTAGCTAATTCTAATAGTATTGGTTATATTGATGAAGCATTAATTACAAAGCGAGCCGGGCATGTTGGACAGTTATCTGAAAAATATGGACAAATTGAAATTTTTAGGATCAGGGGCCTTCAAAAATTGGTGGAACAGAGTTTTTTTAATTTAAAAAATCAAAAAAATGCAGAACTTGAATTAGCAAAAAAGTGTAGAATATATGCAGCAGGATGTAGAAAAAGAAATAAAATAGAAGAAGCTGAGATTCATGAATCTTTAGCTGCAAAGTATAGTAAATAGAGAGGCAGGTAAAATAGATGGGTGAGAATGAAAAAGTTATTTATTCCATGGTGGGAGTAAGTAAAAAACATAATCATAAAGTAATATTAAAAGATATATATCTTTCCTATTTTTATGGTGCAAAAATAGGTGTACTTGGATTGAATGGGTCAGGTAAATCTACCCTTCTTAAAATTTTGGCTGGTGTAGATAAAGATTTTAATGGAGAGACTGTAATATCCGAAGGTTTTACAATTGGATACCTTGAACAGGAACCTAAACTGGATCCGGAAAAGACTGTCAGACAGATTGTCGAAGAAGGAGCTGGAGAAGTAATTTCTTTACTTAAAGAGTATGAGGAAATAAATTTAAAATTTGGTGAACCCATGGATGATGATGAGATGACTGCTCTTCTTGAACGTCAGGGAACAGTACAGGATAAGATAGATACCTTAGATGGTTGGGAAATTGATAATCTGTTGGAGCTAGCAATGGATGCTCTTAGGTGTCCACCTGAGGATATGCAGATAAAGCATCTTTCCGGTGGAGAGAATCGGCGTGTGGCATTATGCCGTCTTTTATTACAAAAACCTGATGTTCTTCTATTGGATGAACCTACTAATCATCTTGATGCTGAATCTGTTTACTGGTTGGAAGAGCATTTACGTCAATATGAGGGAACGATAATAGCAGTAACTCATGACAGGTATTTTCTGGATAATGTTGCCGGTTGGATTCTTGAACTTGATCGTGGAGAAGGGATTCCCTGGAAAGGTAATTATTCTTCATGGTTGGAGCAGAAAAAAAATCGTTTGGCCAATGAAGAGAAACAGGAAAGTGCAAGACAAAAGACCCTTCAGCAGGAACTTGAATGGATCCATATGTCTACCAAAGGACGTCATGCAAGGGGCAAGTCGCGAATTAACTCATATGAAACTCTTCTAAGTCAGGATACAGCTGAGAGAGCAAAAGATCTTCAAATTTATATTCCCTCAGGTCCCAGATTGGGTAATGTAGTAATTCGGGCCGAAGGAGTTTCAAAAGCTTTTGGAGAAAATATTCTTTATGAAGATCTTAATTTCGACCTGCCTCCAGGGGCTATTGTTGGTATAGTAGGAGCAAATGGAGCGGGGAAAACAACTCTTTTTAAAATGATAACAGAACATGAAAGTCCAGACTCAGGTACCTTTACAGTTGGAGAAACTGTAAAACTTACATATGTAGATCAGGTTCGGGAACTTCTTGAACCCGATAAATCTGTATGGGAAATGATTTCCGGAGGGCAGGATCTTATTAAGATTGGAAAGAGGGAGATGAACAGCAGAGCTTATGTTTCCCAGTTTAACTTTGGCGGAGGGGACCAGCAGAAAAAGGTTGGTATTCTTTCCGGTGGTGAACGAAACAGGGTAAATCTTGCCATGATGTTGAAAGAAGAGGCTAATGTTCTTCTTTTGGATGAACCTACTAATGATCTTGATGTAAACACAATTAGAGCTCTTGAGGAAGGACTCGAAAACTTTGGTGGCTGTGCAGTAGTAATTAGTCATGACAGATGGTTTCTGGACAGAGTTGCAACTCATATTCTTGCTTTTGAAGGAGACAGTAAGTCCTATTGGTATGAAGGTAACTGGAGTGAGTATGAAGAGGATCGGAAGAGAAGACTTGGTGATTCTGCAAATCAGCCTCATAGAATTAAATATAGAAAAATGACCCGGGGATAAAAAGTTATGAAAGAAATTATTGGGGTTACCAACAAACTTCTTGAAATTGATCTTACAATGAAAAAATGGCAGGTACTTAATATCGATCCAAAAGATCGTAGAATGTATCTTGGCGGTAAAGGTCTTGGTTTAAAGATATATTATGACAGGTTTAAAAGTAAGCTGAATGATATTGATCCACTGGGATCTGAGAATGATTTAATTTTTATGGCTGGTGTTCTTACCGGGACAGGTGCTGTTTGTTCAGCCAGATTTGCAGGAGTAACAAAATCTCCTTTAACAGGAATTATGGTAAGTTCGTCCTGTGGTGGCCCTTTTGGGGGAGCCTTTAAGACTGCTGGATATGATGGTCTTATTATTAAGGGGACAAGTTCTTCCCCTCTCTATCTTGAAATATCAGATGGGGAAGTTCTTTTCCATGATGCATCTCAACTATGGGGAAAGATGATTGATGAAACCCAAAATACTTTTAATCTTTCAGTTAAAGATGGTGATCTTACAATAGGTCCTGCTGGAGAAAATAAAGTCTCCTATGCCAATATAGCTTCAGGGCATAGATTCCTGGGAAGAGCTGGCATGGGAGCGGTAATGGGTTCCAAGAAGCTTAAAGCTATTGTTGTAAGGGGGCGGAGCTATAGGGTTCGTCCAGTAAAAGAAGAGATGTTTAAAACTGTAAGAAGAAGAGCATCTGCTCAAATAGCAAGGAATGATTTTGCCGGGAAATACAGAAAATATGGAACAAATTCAAATGTTATTCCGGGAATCTCAGCAGGTTATGTGCCTGTTACAAATTTTCGTTATAGAACGGATGAAAGATTTAAAAATTTATCCGGGGAAGTAATGGCGGAAAAGTATCAAACAAAAACAAGTTCATGTTCCCCCTGTTCAATTCAGTGTGGCCACAAAGGAACATATTCAGATGGTATTGTCAAACAGATTCCTGAGTACGAGACTATAGGATTATGGGGCCCTAATATAGATAATTATGATGCTGATAAAATTGGTGAGTGGAATTTACTGATGAACCGTCTTGGACTCGATACAATATCAGCCGGAGGAACCATAAGCTGGGCAATGGAGGCTGGAGAGAAGGGGCTTCGCAAAACAGTACTCAAGTTTGGGAAAACAGATAATATTGGAACGATATTATCTGATATAGCCTATCAGCGGGGAGAGGGAGAAGACCTGGGGTTAGGTTCAGCTTTATTAAGCCGAAAATACGGAGGTGCAGATTTTGCTATTCAGGTAAAAGGCCTTGAGATGGCAGCCTATGATCCAAGGGGTGCATGGGGACAGGGATTAAGTTATGCAGTTGCAAATAGAGGAGCCTGCCATTTGAGTGCCTATCCCTTAGCTTTGGAAGTACTCTTTGGTTTTCTCAATCCCTATTCAACCAGATCAAAGGCTTTTTGGGTTGATTTTTTTGAGAATTTTAATGCTGCTTTGAACTCTCTGCAAACATGTCAGTTTACAGCTTTTGCCTATATTATGGAGCCACCTTTGGTTCGTTATACTCCAAACTTTCTATTGAAGATTGCCATGCAGTATCTTCCCTGGGTTGCAGCATTGGTTTTAGATTTCAGTGTATTAAATAAAACATACGAATCTATAACAGGAATTTCTCTATCTATGAAAGATTATATGAAGGCTGGAAAGCGTATTCATGTTCTGGAAAGATATATTAATACACAGATGGGGATAAGCTCAAAGGATGACACTCTCCCTGACAGATTTCTAAACGAAGCGGATACTAATCATCCTGTAAAGAAAACTGTAGACCTAAAACCTATGGTTGAAAAATATTATAAAATAAAGGGATATAATTCCGAAGGTATACCAAAGGATAAAACCTTAAGTAGTCTTGGAATACAAAATTAAGCGCTAATATTTCAGCGCTTAATTTTTACATTATTTCTTACCTTTTTCCAATAATCCCTTTAAACTTTTTTTTTGCATTATACCCCTTTCTTAACAGGTGCTCCAGTTTTATTTGTAATAGCTGACTTAACTGCACTAATATCTCCCAAAGGAATCTGTTTGAATCCAGGATCCATAGATCCGAAGGGTTCTTTATATTGCTCATCTCCTGCTGCTAAAGCAAACCCTGTGTGTCCGTGATATCCTCCAAGGATAGAGATATTTTTGCTGAAAAGCTCAATATATTTTCTTTTTTCTGATGAGTTTATTATCATGTTTTTCTCTTTGTTATGTTCCGAAGTACAGGTCTCCAAAGTCACCTAAACCTGGAATGATATAAGCTTTTTCGTTTAATTTTGGATCGATAAATCCTGTAATTATTTTTACTCCTGGTGCATATTCCTGGAAAGCCTTTATGCCTTCCGGAGCGGATATTAGATTGATAAAAATAATCTTTTCTTCAGGAACACCATTGTCTTTCAGAACCTCTATAGCCTTACAAACAGATCCTCCTGTTGCAAGCATTGGATCCAGTAAAAGAACGTGTCTACTGGCTATATCATCAGGTAGTTTGTGGTAAATTAATTTAGGCAGTGCAGTCTCCTCATCTCTTTGAATAAGAATTTTACCAATTCGGATTGCTCTGCATACTTCTCTAACGGCTTTCTCCATGGATTCTCCGGCTCTGACAATTGGAACCGCACAGAGTTTTCCTATAAATTCACTACCTGTGAATTGTGCACCAGTAGGGGTGGTAACAACTTTTTCCTGTGTAGGAAGGTGATTTAATGCTTCTTCAATAAGTAATCTTATTACTCTTTCGGAATAAAATAGAAACTCATTTCGTTTTGTGTCTTTATTTCTAATAATTGTAAATAAAGCTTCCAGCTGTGGTGTGTAGGGAAGGACTGTTAGTTTTTCCAATACTTAACCTCTCTTGTCTATTATAGATTTGACAACCATTTTAAGTTATGTTTTGAGGTTATCAATCCATACTAGGCTGAAATTTTAAAAATATCAATAGAGAGGCCATTCCCTTTTTGATTTTTATTTCTTGTATTCACATTCATTATGAACTATCATCTTTTTATGTGTGATACCGTAGTAAGTTTTAAAACTTCAGATAATAAGAAATCATTTTTTGGTAAAAATTCTGACAGGGAACCTGGAGAAATCCAGTTTATTGATGTATCTATAGATCCTGTTAAAGAATTTAAAGAGAATCCTTTTTATGAAAGTTTATCAAAGTATACAGAAGGCCCTCTAATTAACCTTAAAGAGGTATTTTATAATTTTAAGCACCCTTATAAAGCTATTCTTTCCCGTCCAGTCTGGATGTGGGGAGCAGAGATGGGTGTTAATGAAAAGAGCCTGACTATTGGGAATGAAGCTGTTTTTTCTAAAGAGAAACCTTCTAAGACTGGTCTTCTTGGAATGGATGTTCTTCGACTGGCTCTTCATAACACTTCTAATTCGACAGAAGCCAAAGATTTTATTATTAATCTGATTATAAAATATGGCCAGGGTGGAGACGGGGGATATAAAAGCAGCATATATTATCATAACTCCTTTCTTATAACTGATGGTAAAGAGGCCATAGTTCTTGAGACTTCCGGAAAGGATTATGCCTGGAAATATGTAAAAGATTCCGCATCTATTTCCAATTGCTACACAATAAAAGATAACTATGAAAAGATGGAATCCGGGGATATTCAATCCGGTAGTGGTAATTTTAAAAAACACTTTGAGGGTAAATTTTACACTTTTTTCAGTAAGGGAAATGTAAGACAGTCTTATACTTCAAATTATTTGATGAATAATGATGCCTCTCTTGATAGCCTGAAAAATCTTTTAAGATCCCATATATCAGACAGTGACAAACCCGGGAAAACTATGTCTTCTATATGTATTCATGCAAGGGGTATTGTTAAATCTGAGACGACAGCATCTATGATTGTAGAGTATGGAGAGGGATCTCCTGTAATATGGTTTACTTCATCCCCATACAGCTGTGTTAGTACATATAAGCCCATGGTTTTAGAGAACGCTTTTTCTGATGATAATCCATTTTTGAATAAGGAATATTCAATTTCTTATGCAAAGGAGCAGCAGGTGAACTCGTATCTATTTGCAGGGAACTATTCTAAGTTTACAGAAGAAGCGGCTGAATCCAGGGATAATCTGGAGAAAGAGTTTGAGAGTTCTGTTGTGGATGGAAAGTTTGATTTGCAATCAGGTATGAAGATAGAGAGGGTGTATTTAGAGAGGGTGAAGGGATTTTTTTAGAAGCTAAAGAGATTTAAAATCCATAGTCTTCTTCGATAGAAGCTTTTATTTCTGAGATTGGTATTGTTGTACTTTGATAAATTGATTTTTCCCCTTCAAGGATTAGTTCCAATAAAGATAATAAGTTGATCTCTTTTTCGATTAAATAAATCATATAACCCTATCCCTCCGAAGAATAACCAGGATTACAATTCCGGAGACAAGAGTAGTGACTGCCAATATCATTAAAGCCTGAGCCAAAGTATAAACATCTGCAACCCAGCCAATAAAAGGGATGATAACCGCATAAATAAGCCTTCCAATAAAACTCTGAGCAGATAGGACTGTTGCTCTTATCTCTGAAGTAGTTAGCTGGTTTATATAATCTGTAACTACAGCATTTTTGAATCCACGTACAAACTGCTGAATAAAACAAAAAGAGAAACTGAACAGAAAGATGAAGTTACTCATTAAAAAATAACTAAAAGCTACAAGAAGAATAAGCATTGCAAGAGAATATTTTTGGCCAAGCTTTTCTTCCAGTTTGTGTGCATATTTGGATGTAAAAGCTGCAACAAGCTGAAAACTTGCAAAAACAAAACCAAAATATGCTATATCCAGCCCTGAAAGTATAAAATATGGTTGATAGAGCCATAAAGCTGCCTGATTAAAAGCATAGACTACACCGGAATATACAATAATCCATCTTAGTTTTTTATTATATACAAAAGTGGTTTTCAGTATATTTAGTAATTCTGTTAAATACCCTTTTTGTATTACAAGTTTATGTCTTTGGGGTTCCTGCATTGAAAGTGTTAATAGAACAGGCAGAGCAAAAAATGGAATTGAAGCATAGAGGGTATATCTTAAATTTATTTTTCCTATAAAACCTCCAATAATGCTAGAGGCTGCCAGGGCTAACATTCCATAAAATAATAAATTGCCCCATAGTTTTTTATACTGTTTTTCTTTTCCGAGTTCTAATAGGGTGTCATAAACAAGAGCAGACTTTGTTCCTGATAAAAAGGAGATACTTAGAGCAA
>JAOZPU010000070.1:0-1626 GCA_029932585.1 Spirochaetia bacterium
GTCTCCATTATTCCGTCTCTTTATTATTAGTCTTTCATTCTCTTAGGTTGAGTAAGTGCAAGAACAGCTTCCAGTGTTCCGCCGCCAACAGCTCTGGCCTTATCGGAAATTATAAAGCAGTTTTCTACATTGCCCCTTGTATCAACATCACCTATTTTAAAACCCTCGGAGGGAACAACCATTCCATCATGGATAATGCCCCTAAGAACTCCATCCAGTTGAGACTTTACTTCGCTGTCTCCAATCTTAGCAAGAACATCACCTATTTTTACCATATCTCCAATTTTCTTTATTACATCAACTCGTCCAGGAGCAGTAGATCTAACAACTCTTTTGGCTGCTTCTCCACCAATTACTCCAGGAACACCTGTATTAGCTTCAGGTTTTCCCTTTAAAATAACTGTACCAAGATTATGTCCTCTGTTTGTCTCTATTACAGCATCTACGTCAACTCCTGCTTCAAAACCAGGTCCAAGACCAATTACTACAGGAGCCATATCCCTGGTTGTTCCAAGGTTCACCTTTGCCAAAATACCGTCAACAAGAGCTATCGGATTTAATGCGGCTATGTATTTACCCTTTGGATCATCTATTACAGGAATAGCTCTTTCTGTAAGAACTTCTCTAATCTCTTTTTGGTTATTTGCTTTTATGGCTGTTATTCCGTCAATGGTTATAGAACCGTCATACATTGCCTGGGAAAAAGAGACTTTGCTTCGAATAACTGTTGGTTCTGCAATTTCCAGAACAACAACCCTGTAACCTGCATTATGGAGCCTGGCTATAGAGCCCGAGGCAATATCACCTCCACCACGGACAATAATAAGATTGTCATATTTTTGTTTAATGGATCTACCTGTTGCCCTTGACTGTATCATGCGAATTTCTGAAAGTATGCTGAAAGCAATCTCTTCGGGGGTTTCTGCTTTTAGATCAAGACCTATTGGAGCATAAATAGCTGATAATTTTGCCTCATCAAAATTATCATCCAGCATGTGGTTCATGATAAGTGAAATTTTTCGTCTGCTGCTTAGAATGCCTATATATGCAGCATCTGAATTAATTACAGATCGTAAAGCTGCCTCATCAACACTTCCTGTGCATATTACAATGTAGGTATTTTTATCTATTGTGGTCATTTCTGCAGCTTTTGTAATATTTTTGTGATAAAACAATTGTCTTGCCATTGGAAATCGTTCTTCTGAAATAAATTCCTTTCTGTTTTCAACAACTGTTATGCTGTAATCCAAAGTTTCTGCCAGGTGGGCAATTTGTAATGCTACATGGCCACCGCCAATTATAAGAAGTTCCGGTCTGGGAACTATCACTTCTATAAATACTTCAAGGTCTCCTCCGCATGTCATGGCTATGCTTGCCTTACTTGTTCCACTATCCAGGGTGTATCCAATTATTTTGGATTCTCCTGTTTTGAGGCAGGAAACTGATTCTCTAATAATATAAGATTCAGCCAGGCCTCCGCCTATTGTTCCTATAATTGTATCTTCATTTATGACAATCATTTTTGCATTGCTTCTGGGGGTAGATCCTTTTGAAGATACTATTGTTGCAATTGCGAAGGGTGTATTTTTTTCTCTTAATTCTGCTGCTGCCTGAAAAAGTTCCATT
>JAOZPU010000070.1:1726-4857 GCA_029932585.1 Spirochaetia bacterium
TCGTTTCCAGTCATTGATGTAATTAAAACCCTTTCGATATTTAAGGATTTTGATATGTTTTCTGCTATTTCTTTTGCTTTTGAAATACGGTCTGCTGTATCGCTTTTATTGAATATAACAATTTTTCTGCTTTTAGGGGAAGTGCCTTTAAAGATACCTAAGGCCGATTCCAGAAGTTTAATTACCATTTGTGTTTCTAAAATATCCCCAATAGAAGATCCTGTGATTTTTGTAAATATTTCAGGACGATGAACATTTGTACTGTTAATAATTGTGTCTATACAGTCCATGCCAATAACTCCTGCTACAATATCTGTATCCAGTGGAATTACAGGTTCATATTCAGAAGGTGCTTTTATTGGTTTTCCTCTTGCCCCATCTGCTTCCACTAAAATTATATCAAATATTCCTGATTTTGGGATGTATGTTAGTTCTTTTGGAGTAAAACCTTTTATTTTTTTCCCATCTGCAATTATTTTTTTACCAGCTACAGTAATGGTCCCTTTGTCAGGTGATAAATTTTTAAGAATTAAATCAGCTTTTCCAATAAACAGATTATGATGTGGTCTTTTCTTCTCTTTGGGGTGAAAAATCATTGTTGTAGTGGTTATAAGCACTCTTTTTTGTTTTTCTGCCAGTTCCTGTGCAAGCCGGTACATTGTTGTTGATTTACCACCCCCTCCTACAAAGGCAATTGTTTGTGGTTTTGAGTTTGGGATGTTAAATGCTTTGATAAGATTCAGATTAAGCTCCTTCAGAGGATAGTAACATAGAACTATTGTAAATAACGATCCCTTCTATTACTTCGATACATTTTTGCGGAGCAAAAACACTCAGTGACCGAAGGAAGCGGAGGGAGCACCGGTTGTCGAGTGTTTTGCCACAGCAAAATGTATCGAGACAACAATGATTTGACTAAAGTGAACTAATTTAGTAAGTTAATATTTTAAATGCAACCATAGCCTGGTCGGAAGCAAGCTTCCTGCTCGGCAATGCAACCATAGGAGTAAACATGAAGTATCCAGATTTTTTTGATGATGTTGAAAATATAATTTTAAAAGATAATTTATCAGACTTTTTAGGTACCTTTGAAGATGGTATTATCGAATTTAAGTATACTGAAATTGTAAAGAGTGCAGGGCATAGTTGTCCGACTATAGCTGGTGCCTATATAATGACTTTAAAAGGCCTTAAAGCTCTATATGGTAGTGAGATCCCTCAACGGGGTAATATTAAGGTAGAGTTTAGTGAAGATTCCTCTGATGGTGTAGCCGGAGTTATTGCCAATACAATTTCAAATATTACCGGGGCAACAGAAACTTCAGGATTTAAAGGGATTGGTGGAAATTTTGTAAGGCATTCATTAATGAAATTTCAAGCATCTATAAATTCCAGTGTTCGTTTTATCAGAATTGATACAGAAGCTTTTGTTGATGTTTATTATCATCCTGATTTTATTCCCGGAGATCCCCTTATTCAGGAGCTGATGCCTAAAGTTTTATACAATAGTGCCTCTACTGCTGAAAAAAAACAGTTTGGTATGTTATGGCAAAACAGGGTTAAAGAGATAGTTACACATATAGATGATGTTATTACTGTAAGCTCTAATTAAAAGCTTTCTGTAAAAAGTTACCCTTGCATTTTAATACCATCCTCCTCATAATAAAGGGAATATAATAATTTTTTGGAGGGAAATAATGCTTAAAGGTATATCAAAATATTTAAGTCCGGAGCTTCTTTATCATCTATATACAATGGGTCATGGGGATGAACTGGTAATTGCAGATGCTTTTTATCCCGGGGATACTATGAATGAGCTGGTAATTCGTGCAGATGGAATAGGTGTTGCAGATCTTTTGGATGGTATTCTTCCGCTTTTTAATTTGGATGCATACGTTAGCAATCCCGTTCTTATGATGGCAGTTCCTTCAAATGATTCTCCGGATCCGGAAGTGGAAAAATCTTTCAGATCTGTTATTGATAAGTACTATCCTGATACACCAGCTATTGGTAAACTGGAACGTTTTGAGTTCTATGAACGGAGTAAAAAGGCCTATGCTGTTTTAATGTCAGGAGAGACTTCAAAGTATGGTTGTATAATTATTAAAAAAGGTGTTATTCCTGTATCATAATGAAAGAATATACCCTGATATCATCTAATAATGACATACAAGAATACAGAAGACATTTGGAAAAAAATAATACCAGCATAGTAGCCATGGATTTTGAAGGGGAATTTAACCTTCATGTCTATGGTGAAAAACTCTGTCTTATTCAAATATTTGATGGTGTTAAATATTTTGTAATAGATCCATTTAATATAAGTAAAGAGGAACTGGCAAAAACCCTTGAAGACAGAAGGGTTATGAAAATATTTTATGATGCTATTTCAGACAGCAAGTTAGTCTATAAACAGTATGGAATTAAAATGCAGGCTGTTTATGATCTAAAATTATTGGTGGATATACTTGATTTTGATAAGAAAGGGCTGGATGCTGTTATATCCAGATTACTGGGAATTACTATTTTAAAGAAAAAGAAATTCCAGCAGTACAACTGGACTCTTCGACCAGTGGACATTGATGCCATGCAATATGCTTTGTCTGATGTTGAGCATCTGTTTGTATTAAAGAAAAAATTGTTCATGCAAATAGAAGAGGAATGTAAAACAGAAGAGTTAATTTACACTATAATTAAAAAAGCAGTAGATTTTGATAAAAAAACAATACCTGGAATATTAAAATCCTTTGATTATAAAAAATTGAGATCAACAGAGAAAAAGCTTCTTCAAAAGATATTTGATATACGTGAAGAAATTGCAAAAGAAATAAATGTTCCACCTAATCTTGTAATGAATAAAAGCCAGTTATTTAGGGCCTCTAAAGATTTCACAACAATAAAAACAATGGAATTTAACAGGAGAATTCCACGTAATATTCGAAATAAATTTATTGAAAGATTGGAAATGATCTAAAATGGGTATATCCGAATTCCAGTTTATTGAATCAATGCTCGCATCCCATACTCCAGAAGCAGAAGCAGCTGTTGTAGCATTTGCCAGACATTTTGCAACATATCCTCTTTCTATGGAGAATGTTCATATCTATCAAAAGATACTTGAATATAATAAT
>JAOZPU010000070.1:4957-12199 GCA_029932585.1 Spirochaetia bacterium
GCCATGTTTTTATATCCTTTGACAATAAGGATATGAGGTGCTTCATGAAACCATCCTGCTTTATAACATGGACGTATTTTTTTAAGCATAGTGTCTGATGAAACTAATAGAAATTCCCAGGGCTGCCTGTTTGCAGCTGAAGGTGCTAATCTCCCTGCATCAAGAATACGATTCAGGGTATCTTTTGGAATTATTCTTTCAGTATCAAAAGAGCGTATACTTTCCCGTTCTGAAATAAGTGTATGAAAATTCATCATTTATCTCCTAGTTTAGATATAAATTGATCTATTAATTGACTCATTTTTGGATCAGTCCATTCCTCTTTTGCTTTTGTAAAACTAGCTGTTGTTAAAGGTTCAGGGAATAATTCTTTATATTTGGTAAAAGCTTCTTTAGGATCTGTACCTAAATTACTTAATACCAGTCCCAGTTTTTTATTCATTAATTCTTTTGAATATCTATTTGCAAATCCTCTAACTGCTGGAGTTGGGCTTGCTGCCCAGAACGGAGTTACTATGACAATTCTGTCAAATTCTACCGGATTATTATTCATTATTTCAATTTCTGAAATTTTCCTCTGAATTGCTGATCCTCCATTTAAGAAACGTAAAAAACCTTTTGAAAGACGTTTTTTCTTTTCAATAATTTTTTCGGAATCACAGTTTAAACGTTCAGCTATTTTTGTTGCAATTATTTTACATTGTCCTGTTAAAGTATAATAGTAAACAATTGTTTTCATATATTTCTCCTTATTTTTACCTTATCATAATACTAATATAAATGGAAATATTCCTGGAGATTTTTGTGAGATAATGCAAAAATCTGTACTTGTCAATTTTCCGGTAGCAGCAAACTCAAATCAATGCTAATTTAAATATATTCTGAAATCAAGTAATAATTTACAAATTATTAATGGAGAATAAAATGAGGGAACTTACTTTTCATGCCTATCGCTCGATTTTTGGAGAATCACCTACAAATACAACAGATAAAACTGTTTTAAATATTGTTAGATTTACCAGTCCTGTTGGGCCTATGTTTGCATGTGCCAGTAAAAAGGGTCTTTGCCTTCTCGAATTTACTGATCGCAGAATGCTGGAAACAGAATTTAAAGATCTTCGTAAACGGTTAAATGCAGTTATTCTTCCAGGAGAGAATCCACATCTAAATCATGTACAAAAGGAGATGGGAGAGTATTTTGAAGGTAGGCGTAAAACGTTTACTATTCCTTTGGATACTCCTGGTACAGAGTTTAGACAATTAGTTTGGCAGGGTTTACAGAAAATTCCCTATGGTGAGACACGATCCTATAAAGAGCAGGCTGTAGCTCTGGGAAATCCTAATGCAGTCAGAGCTGTTGCCTCTGCAAATGGTCACAACAGAATTGCTGTAATTATTCCCTGCCATAGGGTTATAGGTTCTGATGGCAGTCTTACTGGTTATGGAGGTGGATTACATCGGAAGAAGTGGCTACTTGATCTGGAAAGAAGCAATCTATCTTAAAAGCTTTTATACAATTATAATACATTTATGAATTACAAAGATCTTTCCCTAAAACTGTCCCCTGACTATTCTGAATATGAACTGCGCAATATTATTGAAAAAGAAATTAATTTTAATGATTTTTCTTATGAGATTCTTAAAAAGAGCCTGGATGCCAGACAAAAGGGAAATATTTATTGGTTACTTAATATTAGAGTATTTTCTAACAAATTAAAGGGAGATTCTTTTATTCCTGTGAAAGAGTTTTCCGTTCCCTATAAAAAGCGTAAAGAGAGGGTAGTTGTAATAGGAAGCGGACCTGCTGGAATGTTCTCTTCACTTTTTCTTCAAAAAGCTGGTTTTGCTGTGACCATTTTAGAAAGAGGTGCAGAAGTCGATTCCCGGGGAGCAAGAATTTCAAAATTTGAGCAAACAGGAATTTTTGATTCTTCTGCTAATTATGCCTTTGGAGAGGGTGGAGCAGGCACTTTTTCTGATGGTAAATTGACTTCGAGGTCAAAGCGTATATCCAGAGAAAGGGCTTTTATTATGGATGCCTATATACGTGCTGGAGCTCCGGCAGAGATAAAATATCTGGCTCATCCTCATCTTGGTAGTGATAATCTTAAAGTTATTGTAAAAAATCTTCGTAATGAATTTTTGAAAGATGGTGGGAAAATTGAATTTGAACATTTAGCAGCGGATCTGAATATAACTAATAGTAAAGCAAAATCTGTAAAAACTGTAGATAAAGAGTATCCTTCTGATTATTTAATTGTAGCTTCAGGACATTCTGCGTATGAGACATACCGTTTGTTAATGCGCCATGGAGTAAAGTTTCGTGTAAAAAATTATGCTTTAGGAGCCAGGGTTGAACATCGACAGGAATTGATCAATAACGCCCAGTGGGGAGTTTCTTCTTTAGATGGAGTAAAGGCAGCTGAGTACAGACTAACTTCAAATATTGAAGGATTGCTGCCTGTTTATACATTTTGTATGTGCCCTGGAGGGACAATAGTTCCTGCTACAGCATACAAGGATACAAATATAGTAAATGGGATGAGTAATTATGCAAGGAATGGTAAATTTGCTAATTCTGCTCTTGTTGCATCTGTAAATCTTTCTAATCTACTTACCAGAGAAGTTACTGCAGAGGAAGCCTTAACATGGACTCATAGTTTAGAGAGAAAATTTTATAATGAAAAGTATTCGGCTCCTGCATGCAGTATCAAGGAATTTATAGCTAGATCAGATTCTCTTTCTGTCCCTTCGTCTTTAGATAAAAGTTATCCTTTAGATCTAAACCCAGCACCTTTATGGGACCTGTTCCCTGAAAATATCAGTAATTCTTTAATAGGAGGGCTAAAAGAATTTTCAAGGAAACTAAAAGGGTTTGATGAAGGTACTATTATGGGGTTGGAAAGTAAGACATCTGCTCCTATTCAGGTTATGAGAGATCCAGATGGATTGTGTCATGGATTTCCCAATCTTTATATGGTTGGAGAAGGCAGTGGATATGCAGGAGGTATAATTTCAAGTGCTGTTGATGGAATAAAAGCGGCTTTGGAAATTATAGAAAGGTGTTTTTAAATATACTAAAGCTTTTTGCGCTGTGTCTCATTTACTATGTCAAAAAAACTTCTTCTCTAATACAGAGCAGTAAAACTGGAGAAAAAAGCCAAAAACAAGCCAATTCAATAGACATCGCACAAGCCTCTACTATAAAAGTCTTGATTTATCCTGTGTTTTTATACACTATAGTTGTATCTTCAATTGTTTATCTTAGGATGGGTGTGTGAAAAAAGTTTTTTTTATATCTATTATATCAATTCTTGCTCTAGCAGCATTTTTCTTAGTTCCTAATAAAAGTGGCAATGTTGTGAAGCCTTATCAGGCAGCTGATAGTCAACTTCTGATACCTCAAAGAAATGTTGTTATTGCTGCGATTGATCTGAATAGCAGCAATCTGTCATTTTTTAATGAGGCAACAATAAGTCTTCTTAAGAATTTGAATAAAGATTTTACAGATATTAAAGGTGTTACTCAGGTAGATTCAATTTTAACAGCAAATACTGTAAGAAGTGATGAATTCGAAATTTATATTAGCCATATTATTCCTGAAAAAGATAAAAGAACTGAGGCTTTTTTTAATGAATTACCACATGTTATTGGTGAACATCCCGAACTTAAACCCTATATAAATAATTCAATGAGTTCACTGTTGTTTTATATTTATTTTGGATATAAGGTTTCTCCTGCAGATATTGACAGATCCTTAATGGGTGTTCAGGCAAAGTATTCTGATATTTCCTTTGAATATACTGGGAAATCTCCAATTGTTGCAAAAACAGAAATACTTTTAACAGATGATATTCTTGTTTTTTTACCTCTGTTAATAATACTTGTAATGGTTGTTTTTCTTAGTTTCAGAAATATTAAAGCAATTGTCATTGCGTGGATATTAATTATTGTTTCTGTTTTTGCATCATACAGTTTTGTACATTTTATGGGAGTAGAAAATTCTCCTTTGATCCTGTTGATTCCAATATTTAGTCTTGGTTTGCTTAGTGATTATATAATTCATTATTATTATCATTTGTTTTATGCTCCTGGAACTCGTGACAGACTACAAGTAAGGTCCAGATTAATTTTTCCATTATCTTTGACGGCTATTTCAACTCTTACCGGTTTTCTTTCCTTACTTTTTATCAATGGCTCAGGGCACCTTCTTCTTGGAAGTGTAATTTCGGTAAGTGTGTTTCTAACATACTTGGGTGTTTTTCTATGGCTTCCATATTTTGAATATAATTATCCTTCGAAAGATATTCTTCCCCGTTTTCAAAATTCACAGGTTAAGTTTTTTTCCTTTATAGTAAAAAGACGTAAAATAATTTATGTTTTTTTACTTGCAGTTATAGGTTGGGGTTTGTTTCTCCTGCCAAACCTAAAAATTGAACCTTATCCAATAGAACAATTACCTGTAGAAAGCACAATTAAAAAGGCAGATAAAATTATCAATGAGGATTTCTATGGAACTCTTCCCTATTTTATAGAGATTGATACAGGTAAAGAAGGGCTTGTTTTAGATGTTGATTCTCTTAAGATTATTGATGAAATACATGTACTGATGAATGCCAACAGGGCTGTGGGATATTCATATTCTTTATTGACAGTACTTAAACAGCTTAGTTTCTATTTTGAAGGTAACAGTAATTTGTTATTAGAAGATACAGGAACGAACTCCTATATTGCAGAACAGTACCTTCTTTATTATTCTTCCAGTGTTGATCCTCTGGAATATGAATCTCTGGTAAATGCCTCTTATCGTGTTTTCTCTATTAAAGGATTACTATATTACAGAAATGTAGACACCCTTACTGAATTTTATAATCTTATTGATCAGGTAACTTTAATGCTCCCGGATGGCTGGAATTTAAAAGTCCATGGTATGGTAAAAGATCTTAAGGCAGAAGAGCTTTCACTTAAGAAAAACTGGGTTTTTTCATTTGTCGCAGGCAGTCTTATGATTTTTATAGTAGTTCTTATTTTTTATAAAAAGATGCAGCTTGCTTTGTTAAGCCTTATTCCTGGTTTTATTAGTATGATATTTTCTTTTGGATTAATTAGCCTTGCAGGAATTAGTATTGATGCTTTTAGCATAATATTTGTCGCAATTATAATCGGGCTTGTTATTGATTATAGTATTCATACCTTAGGAGCTATTGATTCTCTTAGTAGTCTGGAATCACTGGAAGATGGATTTTCTTTTATTATCAGCTATAGTGGTAAGCCCATATTTCTTAGTTTTCTTACATCTATATTTTCTTTTTCTGTACTCTTCTTATCATCTTTTAAAGGTGCACGAACCCTGGGTTTACTTTTGTTTTCATCATTATTAGTATCTTTTTTCTTGAGTGTTTATCTTCTTCCTATTATAATTCTTCCATATAAATTAAAAAAAGAAAAATCAAATAAAAAGGATCAATCATGAAAAAATACTTTATATTTCTTCTGATTTTTATATCATTCAGTCTTATGGCTGGTGAAATGACCATCGAAAAAATTCTTGCAGGTTTTGAACAGTCAACATATATTCCTAACCTAACTACATCCCTTTCTGTAAAACTTATTTCTGCAAATGGTGATGTACGTGAAATAAAAGCGGATGCCTATCAAAAAAAGATAGATGAAAGTCTGGTTAGTCGTTTATTTGTATTTGATTATCCACCTTCTGTAAGGAATACAGGCCTTCTTATCAATTCTTTTCTTGATGGCGGCGAGAATGTCATGTGGATCTATCTTCCTGCTGTTAAAAGAATTAAAAGAATAGCACTCTCAACTTCTGGTGGTGGTTATTTTATGGGAAGTGATTTTTCATACAGTGATTTTATATCTAAATCCGGAGATGACTATACCCATGAATATATTGGCGAAGAAAATTTAAATGGTACCGCCTGTTATGTAGTAAAGGAGTATGGAACTACCTTGAAGAAGCGCCAGGATACTAAAGTAAGCTATATGACTGACTATTTTCGAAAAGATGACTTTGTTATGTTTGGAAGGGATTACTATGATCTTGCCGGAGAGCTTGTAAAGGAGTATCGGGTTAAAGAGGTTCTTGTTTTGGGACAGTATGTTTATCCGACAATTATAGAGATGAAAAATGTTCAAAATGGGCATACTTCAATAATAGAGATGACAAAAGCAAATACTGATGTTATTCCTGATCGGTATTTTACAACCAGATTTCTCCAAAACAGGTAGGCATTATATGAATAAAATGTTAATAAAAATTAGTTTAAGTATTGTTATTTTCTTTTTTGTGATACCTTTGTTTGCTGTTAATTTTAATGGTTTTTTCTTTGTTGATTATTATGGCGATATAGAACCTACTACTTCATATGATAATTTGAGAAATCGCTACCATTTTCAACCTTCTCTATCAGGCGATCTTTTTGATTATGCTGTAAAGTATAATTTGTCTGCAGATCTTTTCTATGATCCCCTTGGGGATCCTTCTCTTGTCTCTCAAGATAATTTTATTAAGCCGGAAAATATATTGAAAGAGGCTTATTTAAATATTCCAATGGGTGATTTTGATCTCTCTTTTGGTCAAAAACTTGTTTCTCCAGGAATGACAGATGTTTTCAGCCCTTTAAATATTGTTAATGGAGAATATTCTTATAAATTAAGCCTGGATGATCCATATGATAGTAAGCGTGCTGACTTAATGGTTCAACTTCAATATTATCCTAATTTTGATGATTCTGTGCAGCTTGTTTATGTTCCCTTTCCACGGCCTGATTACGAACCAACAGAACCTTTACAGTTATTTATTAGTACTGCTACTGACACTGATGCAGATACTGATGTTGATATTGATATAAACTTCGATTCAGATCCATATTTATTTAATAATGCCCATTCATTTTACTTTGTGTATAATCATATGTCTCCTGGATTTGATATTCAGTTGGATTATGGTTTTTATACTGATCAGACACCAAATTTTGACCTCTCGGAACTGGATCCTGGAGTTTCCATGGATGGTGCTGTATCAACTCTCTATACAAAAAATCATACTTTTGGTGGTGCATACAGTACCAGTTTTAATGGGATTGCTCTTGTAGAGGAGCTTGCTGTTAATATAACAGAGGATTTTGCCGGCACTGATATAGGTATTAAAAATTCAGATATTACCCTTAATTCACAAATAACATGGACCCTGTATGGTGGTATTTTTGCACAGTTAAATGTTGT
>JAOZPU010000070.1:12299-13702 GCA_029932585.1 Spirochaetia bacterium
AGTTTTCAGAGTCTTGCCATTGATATCAAAGAAAAATACAATGTCAAACTTACTAAAGTGAAAGCCATTGGTATAAGTGGTATGATGCATGGATATCTTGTCTTTGATAAAGATGGTAATCAGCTGACACCTTTTAGAACATGGCGAAATAACATAACTGGAATTGCTTCAGGAGAACTTACTAATATACTGAATTATCCTATTCCTCAACGATGGAGCATAGCTCACCTGTATCATTCAGTTTTAAATAAAGAGGATTATGTAGGAAAGATAGATTACATAACAACTTTAGCAGGTTATGTTCACTGGAAACTGACTGGAGAGAAAGTCCTTGGAGTAGGGGATGCTTCAGGAATGTTTCCCATTGATCTTCAAACTAAAGACTTTAACTCTGCATTAACTGATAAATTTGATAATTATATAAAAGATTATGGATATTCATGGAAACTTAAGGAGATTCTTCCAAAAGTACTTGTTGCCGGAGAAAGCGGTGGACGACTATCAGCAGAAGGAGCTTTACTATTGGATCCTACAGGAGTTTTGTCTGATAATTCGCCTCTCTGTCCTCCTGAGGGTGATGCTGGAACAGGGATGGTTGCCACCAATAGTGTTGCAGTACGAACAGGTAATGTTTCAGCAGGAACCTCAGTTTTCGCAATGCTGGTATTGGAAAAGGAACTCTCAAAGGTACATCCTGAAATAGATTTGGTAACCACCCCTGATGGAAATCTTGTAGGTATGGTTCATTCAAACAACTGTACATCTGATTTTGATGCATGGATTTCTCTTTTTGGACAGGCAGCCAGTGCTCTGGGTTCTGATGTCTCAAAATCTGTACTGTATGATACTCTTCTTAAATTAGCTCTTAAGGGGGATCCTGACTGTGGGGGTTTACTTTCCTATGGGTATATTTCGGGTGAGCATTTAACGGGTTTTAGTGAAGGCCGGCCACTTTTTGTACGTTCTTCTAACAGCAGCTTTACTCTGGAAAATTTTATGCGTACTCATCTTTTTACTTCACTTTGTGCTCTTCGTACAGGGCTTGATGTTTTGTTGGATGAAGAGAATGTTAGAGTAGATGAAATTAAAGGTCATGGTGGTTTTTTTAAAACACCTGTAGTAGGTCAGAAAATTATGGCAGCAGCTACAAATACTCCTGTTTCTGTTCTGGAGACTGCAGGTGAAGGTGGTTCCTGGGGAATAGCTCTTCTTGCTTCTTATATGTTTACTAAAAAAGAAACTGAAACATTGCCTGAATTTTTGGAACAGATTTTTTCAGATAGTGAAAGTATAGCTCTAAAACCGGATCCTTCTGATGTAAAAGGTTTTCAAAGATTTTTTGAACGATACAATGAAGGCCTTATTATAGAACAAGCTGCAGTGGATAAGTTAAAATAATATCC
>JAOZPU010000070.1:13802-15330 GCA_029932585.1 Spirochaetia bacterium
CTGAGTGGGACAAAGTCGTGTATCGAAGTGATCGAAGCAATTATTGATAATTTTTCATTATACTTTTTATTCTATTTGCATGACCTTTTTCCTGATTTACAAGATCTGTAAATATATCAATTATATCTTTTGCAATATCTGTAATTGACACTAAAGATTGGTAAACGCTTTGTGTGTTAACTTCTCTTTGGTATGCAGCTTCCAAAATTGAAAGGGCAGTTGGATTTTTTGGAATCTCTCTTGTTGCTATCAGCATTGTATGATCAGATTCTTTAATCTGTACTTTTAAATTTAGCTCTTCTTGAGTAAGCTTTGTGTTTTCCAATAGTTTGTTAATTCTATTATAGTGACCCATTTCTTCCTTGGCTAATTCTTCTGCAAGTGCCTTTAAATCATTGTTTTCAAATTGGGAAACAGCCTCTTTATAAAAACTATAAGATTCCTGTTCAATATTTCTTGAGTATTCAAGGATTTCTTTTACTGTAAATTCTTTCATATACTTCCACTCCTTTCTTAATAAGAACCATTATTCATAAAAAAACAAATTCAGCAAGACTTTAATATTGTTTCTAATAATATTATTATCCCATTATTCCAAGAATTCTACCTACAAAATAAAAGTAAAATATTAGTAAGGTTCCACCTTCAAGTTGATTGATTTTTTTATCATAAACCATAAATGAGTATATAAAAACTGCTGCAATAAGTGTAGGAAGGGAAAAAATTATTATACTATGGGGAATATGGAGTGGGGCAATAAGAGATGGTATACCCATTACTACAAGGCCATTAAATATATTAGACCCTATTATATTTCCAACTGCCATTTCCGGGTTACCCCTCCTGGATGCAGAAATTGTAACAAGCACTTCCGGCAGTGATGTTCCCAGTGCGATAGCAGTCAGCGCAATGATATCTGTTGCAATTCCCAGAATACTGGATATTGCAATTACAGAGTCTACAGTATATTTTGCACCAAGAAAAATTCCAGCAGAACTTACTATTATAAAAGTAAGTTCCTTTATAATAGGTTTTTTATTAGTTGGGATTTTATTGTTTTCTGAGGTTTCAAAACCTATAGATTTTGTTTCAGGAACCGGGTTCATAACAGTGAAAATTATGTAGATAATAAAAGCAAGCAAACATAGTATTCCTTCGATCATTGAAAAAGAGCCATCCAAGATCATCAGGGACATAAGCAATGTGGCAGAAAGGAGAAATGGAATATCCACTCTCATTAAATCGTGTTTAATTGTAAAGTTTTTCCCTATTAAACCGGCAATACCAAGAACAAGAAATATATTTGTAATATTTGAACCAAGGACATTTCCTATAACAATTTCTGTGACACCCTTTGTTGTGGCTAAAATAGATGAAATAAGTTCCGGAAGGCTGGTGCCTACTCCCACTATTAGTACGCCCGTTAAAAATGCCGAGAGGCCAAAATTTAATCCAATTTTTTCAGCAGCTCCTACAAATATATCAGAAGATTTAATAAGTACTGCAAGACTCATTACAAAAATAAGAA
>JAOZPU010000215.1 GCA_029932585.1 Spirochaetia bacterium
AGCAGTGAGCTTGCGAACGACCAGCCAAAAACAAACCAATTCAATAGACATCGCACAAGCCTCCTTTATTACTATTCCTGTTTTATGATAAAACTAAGTACAGATATAATATACGAAATTCTAACAAAAAAATATGATGATCGGAGTACTGTATGAACCCAAAAATAATTTATACAAAAACTGACGAAGCTCCCGGGCTGGCTACAGAATCTTTTTTACCAATAATAAAAACTTTTACAAGTGCTGCCGGTATAGATGTAGAAACCAGAGATATCTCCCTGGTTGGAAGAATTATCTCTGCTTTTCCAGAATTTTTAAAAGATAACCAGAGGCTTAAAGATGATCTTGCGGAGTTGGGCCAATTAGTTAAACAACCGGAAACAAATATAATAAAACTACCTAATATAAGTGCTTCTGTTTCTCAATTACAAGCTGCTATCAAAGAATTGCAGGGCAAAGGTTTTGAGCTTCCGGATTATCCTGAATTTCCTGAAAATGATAATAGTAGAGATATAAAAAATCGCTATGATAAGATAAAGGGCAGTGCTGTTAACCCTGTACTTAGGGAAGGGAATTCCGATAGAAGAGCACCAACAGCTGTTAAAAAATATGCCATGAACCATCCTCATACCATGGGAGAATGGAGCCCTTCTTCCAAAACCAGGGTCTCAAGTATGTCTTCTGGAGATTTTTATGGCAGTGAAAAATCCGTTGTTGTAGAAGCGACCGGATATGTTCGGGTTGAATTGGAACAGAACTCCGGTGAAATAAGTATTTTGAAAGAGAGAATTGATCTTGAGGAAGGAGAAATTATTGATTCTGCTGTAATGAGTGTAAAAGCTTTAAGGCAGTTTATAAAAAATCAGATTAGTGAAGCTAAAGATGGAGAACTGCTTTTTTCTATTCATCTAAAAGCTACAATGATGAAAATTTCTGATCCGGTTATTTTTGGGCATGTTGTATCTGTCTTTTTTGAAGATGTTTTTAATGAGTATAAGGAGATCTTTAAACAGCTTGGGGTTAATCCCAACAATGGTATTGGAGATCTCCTTGCAAAAATAGAGAATCTTTCTTTTAAAGAGAGAGAAGGTATTTTAACAGCCCTTGAGGATTGCTATAAAAAGCAGCCTGATCTTGCAATGGTTAATTTTGAAAATGGAATTACAAACTTAAATTTTTCCAATAATGTAATTATAGATGCATCTATGCCTGCAGCTATCAGGAATTCCGGCAAAATGCAGGGGCCTAATGGGGAATTACAGGACATACTGGCTCTTATTCCTGATAGATCTTATGCAGGTATTTACCAGGCAACAATAGATTTTTGTAAACAAAATGGTGCATTTGATCCCCGGACTATGGGAAGTGTTTCAAATGTGGGCCTTATGGCTGGAAAAGCTGAAGAGTATGGTTCCCATGATAAAACATTTATAATTGATGTAAGTGGTACCGTTAGGGTTATTGATGAATCCGGTACTATTCTTATGGACCAGAAAGTAGAAGAGGGTGATATTTTTAGGATGTGCCAGGTTAAGGATAAACCTATCCGGGATTGGGTTAAACTTGCTGTAAATCGTGCAGAAACAACTGGTTTGCCAACTATTTTCTGGCTCGATAGTAAAAGGGCACATGATTCCCAATTAATAAATAAGGTTAAAGAATATCTCCTTCTTCATGATACCAATGGTCTTGATATAAGAATAATGTCACCAAAAGAAGCAACAGAATTTTCATTACAAATAGTAAAAGATGGAAAAGATACTATTTCTGTGTCTGGTAATGTTCTAAGGGATTACCTTACAGATCTTTTTCCAATTCTGGAACTGGGAACCAGTTCAAAAATGCTTTCTATTGTACCTCTAATGAATGGAGGAGGTCTTTTTGAAACAGGAGCCGGAGGTACTGCCCCTGTTCTGGTTTCACAATTTTTTAGAGAGAACCATCTTGAGTGGGATTCTCTTGGTGAATATCTGGCTCTCTCTGTATCATTGGAATATTTTGGTAGTAATTTTCAAAATAAAAAGGCTCTTATTCTTTCTGAAACTTTAAATAGCGCAATTGAAGTTTTTCTGGAAAATAATAAATCACCATCCGGGAAAGTTAATGAGATTGATTGCAGGGGTAGTCACTATTATCTAACTCTTTACTGGGCACAGTCCCTGGCTGAACAGAATATGGATACAGAACTAAAAGAGATATTTTTGCCTTTATCAGAGGCTCTTATAAACCATGAAGAACAAATTATGGAAGAGTTTATTAATGTTCAGGGAAAACCTGTGGAATTAGATGGATATTATTTGCCTGATCCTGATTTATTGTCAAAAATAATGCGACCAAGTATTACGTTTAATGCGATTTTGGATTCTGTTGAATAGAACAAAGATATGTTCATAGGCCGTAGGGACACTGTAGGGGTAGTCCAGAGGATCGGTTCACCGACCCTCTGTGGCTGCCCATGCCTCACGAATTGTATTACATATTATCCAACAGTTCCTGCAGTGGTTCTTTCACGGTTGAGAATTCAATTCCCTGATCGCTGCAGAAATCCCGTACAGTTATACCGGTAGCCCCCATTTCTATTCCCAATATCCCGTTAATCTGCTCTTTGGAAAGTCCCCAATCCAAAAGTTCAGAAAAAGTTGTTTTACCCTTTATTACACTTTCTGTTTCATCATGTTCAGTTTCTGTTAGTGTATTATTTCCTGAAGTATCAAAACTCTCCAGCGAAACCACTCTGCTGCCGTATATTTCCAAAATAGCTGTATCTGTTGCACCTTCTTTTTTGAGTATATTCCATGCAGGCTGGGGAAGGGCTGTATCTGACTCCGGTTCATAGGGGAGTCCATTGTAAAGGGCAACAAAAAGCCTCATACTATCAGTTCCAATCTCCATATCCCCAATAATTCCATACATTGCTTCAAAATCCTTTACCTTAATTTCTGCAGGGTTTTCTGAGCCTGAAAATCCATAGGCTTTTGAAAGAGTTGCTACTGGAATATCAAAGGCTTTTTCAAGATCACTAAATGAATATGAACCTCTTATATCTGCAGGATTTGCCTGGCCTTCAAAGATACCTGCAGTGTATTTTGCAGGGTTTTTTGAACCTTCGGTTTTCCAGTAACCAAGTGCAGAGCTTATGAGTATTCCAATAATAAACAGTGCAGGCAATAAAATGCCGGCAAAATTTGCTTTAATTCTCATTTTATTATCTCCTCAGTCTTAAATTTATTTGTACGGAACTCCATTGTATTAGGAACAGGACACGCTCCATCATCCGAAGTACATTCATAACAGCTTATACACTGATGATCTCTTACTTTTCCAGATGTGGAAACAGAAATGTTCATAGGGCAAGCTCTGTCACAGGCCTTGCAGTTTATACAGGTATTGATATTACGTCTTAAAGGAATAAGGCGAAAGAGGTTGAAAACTCCAAGAACAGCACCGTATGGGCATGCATACTTACAAAAGGGACGTTCAACAAAAAGAGAGAGTATTATGACTATTCCCAGGGTAATAAAACCTGTAATTGCTACCTCTCCTGTCCAGAATTGGAAAAGCGTAAAGAAAGGATCTATTTTTTCAAAGGCCAAAACTCCTGACATTGCTGTCATATAGAGAACCCATGCAAGGAGGCCGTATCTTAGATAACGGAGATACTTATCAATGCTGTAGGGGATAAATCTATTATATTTCTTCTTAAAAACTTTTTTGCCCACTTTACCAATCCACTCCTGGAATGTTCCCAGGGGACATATCCATCCGCAGAAAATGGGACCCAAAAAAAGTGAAGAGACAAAAACAATAAGCATGAGAACAATACTGGATTCATGTATTTTTTTTACAAAAGTATCTGCAGTTATAAGGTGATATAGGGTTTCAACTCCTCCGAAGGGGCATACTGCATGTAATGATGCACTTCCTAACAATGGTATTCCATTACCGGATTCTACAAGTGTATGGTTAACTGCAATTATTGCAATTAGAATAAACAGTGCAAGCTGTATCCATGTTCGCAGTTTTGGTTTCTTTTTCATTTTATTCTCCTTTTTCTATTTTTATAGCTAAAAGATGTAAAGCAAATGTGAACAGTGTATTCGTTTTCTATGAAATTACTTGATATGTTCTAAAAATGTCACTATTATGACATAAA
>JAOZPU010000216.1:0-1146 GCA_029932585.1 Spirochaetia bacterium
GCTGCTTCATTTGCTTCCAGTATTTTTTGATTGTTTTCAGAATCGACTAAGAGCATTATGGCTTGATTATTATTAAAAACTGATAGAAAAAGTGAATCTTTTTCTAATTCAGTACTGGAGGATATAATATTTTCTGATCCATCTTCTTTAAATATTTTATTCATCAATAACCCAACTTTATTTAAGCTAATTTTATTTTAGAATATAGATATTGTATATAAGAATAAGTCTTAGTATTTAAAGCATTTTAAACTTATAACAACTGTGTAAGTATAAAATAAATTATTCAGCTATGCAAGAATAAAATTGAGTTATTAGAGTATTTTAATAAATAAAAAGTATCCATTCTTTATTTTTAATTTATAGATTATCTGATAAACTATAAAGAATGATTAAAACTTATATTTCTACAGAACTTATTAAGGAAATTCTTTTAGAATACAAACTTCCCTGGGATGGAATTCATGGTCTCACACATTGGGCCAGAGTTATGGGAAATGGCCTCCGTCTGGCAGAGCTGAATGGTGCGGATAAGGAAATTACTGCACTATTTGCCATTTTTCACGACTGCAGACGGCAAAACGAAAGTAGAGATGACGGTCATGGCAAACGTGGTGGAGATTTTGCATATACCTTAAGGGGAACTCTACTTACTCTGGATAACAACAAATTTGACCTTTTATACTATGCATGTGCATCACATACTTCCGGTAAGACAGAAGGTGACCTTACAGTAAGAACATGCTGGGATTCTGACAGACTGGATCTTAATAGAGTAAAAATAAAAACTGATCCAAATAAATTATGTACAGTTGAAGCAAAACAGCCTGAAATTATCCAATGGGCAGAGAAGAGAGCCAGAGATCGTTACAGCCCGGAAATAGTGGGTATCTGGAAGAATATTATTTTGTAGTTTTATCTTCTATTCTGTCTTTAAACTTATTATAGAGTACATTCATTAGCAGCATTACAACTGCAACAAATATAAATGCAATTGCTTTAACAAATATTTCAGCTTCTCTAAGGTCAAAAAAGACTAGTCGTATTACACTTACGAGGATTCCTCCAAGAGCTGTATAACGAAAAGAGTCTTCCTTTACTACAATGCTTAACACTAAAACCAGTAGTGCTTCCAAACTGATTAGC
>JAOZPU010000216.1:1246-4152 GCA_029932585.1 Spirochaetia bacterium
ATTAGCATAGCTGATCCAACAATCAACCAAAACCTGGAAATGGGAGATATCCTTGTAGAAGCCCAAATGCCGAAAAAACTTATTCCTGCAACCAGAATTATAACAGCAATAACAGCTATCCAGCTTTCTATAAAAACGTGCTCGAACTTTTTAAATAAAATTAATGCTTTTCGTTTTTTGTTTTTGGTATTAGATTGTGGTGATTCCAGGGGCGCTGACTCTATATCCGGTATAATAAGCTCTGGTGGTTGATTTAATTGTTTGCCCATTGTAGGGGAGGGTTTTAAACCCTTCCCTACACTTCATACGAATCAATGAAAAATTATTTTTGTGCAAATGCTGCTTTTAAAACTTTTATATTTATATCGTTATGTTTTCTGTTTCTGGCAGATATTGCAACATCCAATGCTTTTATTACTGATTCCAAACTTGCAATTTCCGGTTTTAGAGCCAGGACCTTACCTATGGCAGCCATATTTGCAGCTCGGGTGCTACCTTCTGCTTCAGAAATATCATTAGCCTTTACATCCACAACTGTAATATCAGTACGTTTCGGCTTTTGATCAATCAAAGAACTATTATAAATTAATAGTCCGCCAGGTTTTACCATTGGTTCAAATTTTGTTAGTGATGGGGTGTTCATTACCACTGCTATAGTTGGTTTTGGAACAGTAGGACTACCAATTTCCTTATCAGAAATAACAACAGAGCAATTAGCTGTACCACCTCTCATTTCAGCACCATAACTTGGTATATGGGACACATATTTATTCTCATTCATGGCAGCAATACATAACAGCTTACCTGCCATTATTACCCCCTGTCCTCCGAATCCAGCAATAATCATTCTTTCATGCATACTATATATCTCCTAGTTATCTCTGAAATTTCCTAATGGATAGTAAGGAACCATTGTATCTTTAACCCAGTCAGCAGCTTCCTGAGGTTTCATACCCCAATTGGTAGGACATGTAGACAGAACCTCAATGAAGGAATATCCACGGCCTTCTATCTGATTTTTAATCCCCTTTTTTATTGCCTTTTTGGTTTTTAGAGTATTCTTAAAGTCATGAATAGAACATCTTTCAATAAAAACAGGAGCCTCAAGACTATTTAGAAGTTCACAACCACGAATGGGATATCCAACATCCATAGGATCTCGTCCAGTAGGTGTTGTTGCTGTTATCTGATTCTCCATAGTAGTAGGAGCCATCTGTCCACCAGTCATCCCATATATGGCATTATTAATAAAAATAGTTGTAAAATTCTCACCTCTGTTTGCAGCATGAATTGCCTCGCCTGTACCAATAGCAAGAAGATCACCATCCCCCTGATAAGCAACTACAATATTATCGGGATGAACCCGTTTAAGACCTGTTGCAACAGCAGGAGCCCTTCCATGAGAAGCTTCACATCCATCAAAATTCATATAATCATAGATTAAAACAGAACATCCTACAGGAGCTACAATAATGGCTTTTTCCCTTACACCAAATTCGTCCATAACTTCTGCCAGAAGTTTGTGAACTATACCATGACCACAACCAGGGCAATAATGTGTAACTTTATCTACAAGAGCTTCCGGTTTATCATAAACATATTTAAACTTTTTAGTTTCCATAAGCTTTAATTCTCCTCTTTATCTCATCAGTCTCAGGGAGCATTCCACCGGATCTGCCGTAAAAATCAACCTTATCAGAATCTTTTACCGATAATTGTACATCCTCAATCATCTGACCAAGACTCATTTCAACAGTTAATATCTTCTTTGTTTTATCTGCAGCTTTACGTAAAGCTTCTGCAGGGAAAGGCCATGCAGTAATAAGTCTAAAAAGACCCACTTTAATGCCCTCTTCACGTAATTCATTTACAGCTTCGCGACATATTCTGGAACTGGTTCCATAGGCCACCAACAAATAATCAGCATCATCAGTCAAATAAGATTCTGACCGGCATTCATTTGCACTAATACTTTTATACTTTTCATCCAAAACCAGATTAAGTTCTTCCAAAGAACTTTCCGGCACCAGTCTAAGAGAGGCAACTTTGTTTGGTTTACGCCCCTTAGCTCCTGTTAATGCCCATGGTTTATCGAAAACTTTACCAGTTGGTTTAGGCAGAGTTAAAGCTTCGGATATTTGCCCAAGGTAGCCATCTCCAAGAATTAATACTGTAACTCTATATTTATCTGCTAAATCAAATGCAAGTACCGTTAGATCCGCCATTTCCTGAACAGTAGCAGGTGTAAGAACCAGCTGTCGGTAATCACCATTTCCTCCGCCTCTTGTAGACTGGAAGTAATCTCCCTGGGAACCGGCAATATTACCAAGACCCGGACCACCTCTCATAATATTTACAACTACACAAGGCAGCTCTGCACCGGCAATATAGGAAAGACCTTCCTGTTTCAAACTGATTCCAGGAGAACTACTTGATGTCATAACCCTGGCTCCTGCTGCTGAAGCCCCGTAAACCATATTTATCGCTGCAATTTCACTTTCCGCCTGGAGGAATGTTCCCCCAACATCCGGGAGCCTCCTGGCCATGTAGGCAGGTACTTCATTCTGAGGTGTAATGGGATAACCAAAATAAAACCTGCATCCTGCTATAATTGCTGCTTCTCCAAGGGCTTCATTACCCTTCATAAGAATTTGATCACTCATATCTTTATCCTTGTTCGTACTTAATAACTTTGATTACCATGTCAGGGCAAATTATTGCACAAGCCCCGCAAGTAGTACACTTTTCTTCATCAATACAGACTGCATATTGCACACCCTGCTTATTAAAAGTTTCTGACATTGACATAATGTTTACCGGGCAAACTCCATTACAAAGTTCACAACCCTTACATTTACCAGTATCTATTATAGGTTTTCCCCGCATAAGGTATCTCCTTTGGTTGC
>JAOZPU010000217.1 GCA_029932585.1 Spirochaetia bacterium
TTATGAACCATAGCAGCACTGTTCCCATAAAAAAGTGATTTCACTATATGCTTATTGCCCAGTCCTTTAAAATCAACCTGCCATATTTCACCATTATTTGCAATTTTTTCAGGATACAAAGGCAATGTATCCTCTAATAAACCCTTAATTATTCTTAAAGTGACAGCATGGGAAACAATTAAATACTTCGCATTATTATTCAGACTACCAAACCTTTCAAAAAAAGGAACAATCCTATCAGCCAGCATTTTATAAGATTCACCTCCCCCTTCAGGGATCCAATTCCACCGCTTAGTTACATCTTTTTCATAGGCAGGATCCATTTTTACAGCATCATATGACATCCCTGTAAACCTGCCGAAATGTTGCTCTGAAATAGATTTATCAATTTCTGCTTTTATACCTGACATCTTCTCGAAAGGATTAGCTGTCTGACAGGCTCTAAGCTGGGGTGAAGAAATTATACCATCAAGTTCAATATCTTTCAAAAATTCCCTGGCAATATTATAAGCATCATCCATTCCCTGGGGAGTAATAGTAACATCTGTCTGACTTGCAAGAGTCCTGTTTCTATTGGCTTTACTCTCAGCATGTCTCATAAAAAAAAGTATTGGCATTAAAAAACCTCTTTATTATAATATTTATTAATATTTTTTATACAACAACCAGGATCTAAAAAACGGACTGTTAAAACGATATTCTTTTTTATAGTTATAAAGGATTTTTAGATCCACAAGCCTGGTGGCAGCCTTTTTAATTGATGAAGCATGAACTATTCCACTGTATTCAAGAAATTCCCCTGACTGAATACTCTTCCCCCCAAGATAAGCAATAGAGGTAAGACACCGCAACTGATGATTAGTGAGCAGACTTATAGTATGTTCATAAAATTCTTTCTCTCTTGCAAAGATAACTTCCATGGAATCTTCAATATCAATCTGATTTATTGTTGTATCGTATTCTGTAATACTCCATAATGCGTTACATAATTCCTGAACATCTCCAGGATTTTCCTCAGCTTTAAGAAAGATTGCATTAATAACACCAGTATCTATTATTTTTTTTCCTGAAAGAAATTTATCTTTTATATAATCTCTAAAAATTTCTTTTTCCAATGCACCTATTTCCATTTTAATTGCAGATTTAAAAAAAGGACTATCCGGATCATAAAATATCTTATCCATATTTTTTCTAACACTGCCGGAAAAAATATATGGCATACTTGAATGAAACTGTATTCGACTTCTTAATATTGCAACAATACTTTCATAATTATTTAAATTCAAAATATCCTGAAACTCATCAAAAACTACAATATTTTTTTTATTTGAATGTTCCTGATAGATAAACTCAAGTAACTGATCCAAACTTTTTGGGTGAATTACCTGATTTGCATTAAATGAAATACTTGGATTTCCAGTATATGAATCTATAGTTACAGAAGGGCGTAAATGGGATATTACTTTTACTAATTTCTCAAAAAAGTGAGTCTGCCTATCCATAGAAATAAGAGAGCTTGTAATCCTGTTAATCAAATCATTTAAAGTCTTTACCTGATTAATATCAATATACAGTATACGATAATTTTTTATCTCTTTTGCTGTATTAATAATCAAAGAGCTTTTTCCTGTTCTTCTTTCACCTTCTATAAGAACATTTTGACCTGAAACAATGTGTTCCTTTAAAACTTTCTCTAATGAACGACGAGGACAAAAATCAACATCTGTTACGATTTGTCCATATTTAAATGGATTCATTGAAAAACCTCCGCAAAACTACACCAAATAGTGTAACACTAAATAGTGTAACACTATTTGGTGTAATTTGCAACACTTCATCACATAAAGCTATTACTCAACTTTTTGCATTACTAGTTTATAAAGACATCCCTATCTTAATCATTCTCATTGCTCTGGAGGCGCTGTCAATTAAAAGTTCGTAGGCACGGGACATAGCCTCATCCAGGCTCATTGCTTTATTAACAGAACTCATTACAGCGTCGATTCCATGATCATAAACAGCATCTACCTTTGGCCCTATATCCCCTACAACAACAAGAACAGGAATATCTTTCTTTTTTGCTCTACCAGCAATTCCAACAGGAACCTTCCCATAAACAGACTGTCCATCTATTCGACCTTCACCGCTTATAACAAGATCAACACCATCCAGATAACTATCAAATTTTATTAGATCAAGAACAATTTCTATTCCTGATTTAAGTTCACCACCGCAGAATTCCATTAAGCCATATCCAAGCCCCCCGGCAGCTCCTGCACCAGGTATATTTTCATTGGCTCTGCAATATTTACTGTTAACAATCTTAGCAAGATTTCCAAGAGCTTCGTCAAGATGTTGTATATCTGATAGAGAAGCACCTTTCTGAGCTCCATAAATATGACTGGCTCCTTCAGATCCTGTAAGAGGATTGGTTACATCACAGGCAACAAGAAATTTTGTTTTCTGAATTCTTTCATCCATTTCTGAATCATCTATATCTGAAATATACGAAAGAGCCCCTCCTCCTTCAGGAAGTTCTTTCCCATGGGAATCAAGAAATCTAAATCCAAGAGCCCGGGCCATTCCGGTACCTCCGTCATTAGTAGCACTTCCTCCAATACCAATAATTATCTCCCGGCACCCTCTCTCCATGGCATCCAGTATCAGCTGACCAGTACCATAAGTGGAAGTTATTAGGGGGTTACGCTTATTATCCGGAATTAGTGTAAGACCAGAAGCAGAAGCCATTTCAATAACAGCAACTTCTCCAGGTAATATGCCGTATTCTGCATCTACAACTTTCCCCAGGGGACCCTGTACATCTTTATGAATGATCTCCCCGTTCATACTCTCTGTAAGAGCTTCTACTGTTCCTTCACCACCGTCTGCAACAGGAATTTGAACCAGCTCAGCATCCGGGAATATCTGATGAACCCCCTTTCCAATCGCTTCTGCAGCCCTGAGGCTGGTGGCTGAACCTTTAAATGAATCCGGTGCTATTAATATTTTCATAATCTCTTCCTTTATAAATATTAACTATTGGGGATTATAGGTGAGTAAAACCGGGAATTACCGAAACCCATCTAGTAGCCATTGATAATCCTGCCTACAGTCAACAATATAGTCTACATAAACAACTCTATCTTTAATCTGATAAAGCACAAGATACCATTTTTGTACAAACATCCTATGATACATATTTGGAGGAATATAATCAGCTTCAAAAAAGGGATATCGCGCTGGCATTTTTTCCAAAGATTTAAGGGAATCCATCAGTTTATTTTTTATTTTTTTAGAGGCAGCTTGATTTTTATTTGCAATAAATCTCAGATGCTCTGATAACATCCTAATGGATCGTTCAGAAACTATTATTTTGTATTTATCTGTTATTTTCATTTATTTCTGTATCTATAACAGTATCCAATATCTGATTCAACTCTTCCAAAGAGCTGCCATTACGACCGGCAATTCGATCTTCCTCTACAGAGATAAGTTCTTCCCTTAATTTAAGCATTTTTTCTCTCTTAGTAAAGGAGTTAATATCCATTACAACAAGATCACCTTCACCGTTTTTCGTAAGATATACCGGTTCTCTGCTAGTCTTACACAAACTGGCAATTTCATTATAATTTTGACGAATAGCGGCAGAGGGTTTAATCTGCATAGAATATCCTCCCTAATAGCAGTATCCTAGTAATATTATAACCATATAGTACTATCCGATCAATGTTTTTCTTTTAAAAACTAGAAAAACTAGAGAAAAGACCTTCACAGATACCTGATTATTATTTGCAGGGAAATCTATACATGAAGGATACTTCCTGTCCTGTTATGAATATATCGGTCATTAGAGGCACTTAAATTCGACATGGCCTTCTGCCCGGTACAATGAGAAACACCTATAACCTTCATCTCACTTTTATTCAGGTACTCCATAGAGATATCAAAACTGTCATCACTGGCTTCAACAAGATGGGTGCCCCCAAGTACAGCATATATTGGTTTGCCAAGTAATTTTTGAACTGAATCCAGCATATTCTTCATTCCAGGATGCGAACAGCCCAGAAGAACAACCAAACCTTCAGGTGTATCTATTGCTATTAAAACCTCATCCTTAAAGGAATCATTTACATA
>JAOZPU010000218.1 GCA_029932585.1 Spirochaetia bacterium
GGACAGATATCAATACAGTTATATGGATCTCTATGCTCAGAAATATCCCAGGCAAGAGTACCATTCATTACTGTGCATAATTTAATAAATGTTTCTGTATTATGCAGTTTTTTAAAAGGACCATCCTCTTTTAAGATCCATCTACAGTCATATATTTTTATTTCACCATTATCATAGTAAAGATGTACTGAATAATTATTAGTTGGATAGACCTGAAATAATTTAGGTATATTCATCAAATTCTCCTACTCTAAAGGCTTAATTTTTTTGAAGTTTTTTGTATTCCACAAGTCCATGAGTTCATCTTTGTGAATTTCATACCAGGCTAAAACCAATCGTGCCTGTCTGGAGGGGAGAATACCCTTAATAAATGCACCTTCACCCATATCAAACTGAGCTTCCAGATCATTGTATCGAACATGAAAATGTGGTGGATTATGTTCGTTAAAATACATTGTAATAATAATTCCAAAAAAACGACTTATTTCCGGCATAATCACACTCTCCTGTAATTAATATATTCCTAAGTTCCTTAAAATTCAATCGACAGAGTATCTAAATACTGTTATTCTCTGATTGAATACCACCGGATAGAACTCTGGAGATTTTACACTTGAAAAAACTTCTTGTAATTGATAACTACGATTCCTTTACCTTCAATCTTGTTCAGATGTTTAAACAGTACGAACTGGATATACATGTTTACCGTAACGATAAAATTGACTTAGAGTTTGCCTGGAAACTAAACCCCGATTATATATTGATCAGCCCAGGCCCCCGTACACCTGAATATTCAGGAATATCAAAACCACTTATTGAAAAATTCCATACAGAAAAACCAATCCTTGGAGTATGCCTGGGAATGCAGTGCATAAACGAACTTTTTGGTGGAAAAACTATAAAAGCCCCAGTTCCTGTGCACGGGAAAAAAGATGAAATTTATCATGAAGGCCTGGGAATTTTTAATAAAATGCCAAAACCATTTACGGCTGCCAGATATCACTCCCTTATTGTCGAAAGGGAAAGCAGTGATCTAACAGAAACAGCCCACAGCAGAGAGGGGATAATAATGGGAATTGAACATTCAGAATATCCCCTTTTTGGAATTCAGTTTCATCCAGAAAGCTTTATGACAGAAGATGGGTTTACAATAATAGAAAATTTTCTGGGCACAGGAATGACTAAAATATGTTAAGCAATATAAATAACATTATTACAAAGCAAATATACACAAGTAAAAACTTCCAGGATTTAGCAGAACACTTTGTTAAAAATACAGGAACTGTTCTGCTTCTAAGCGGAGGAGATCACAAAAATGCCCGGTATAATATACTTACGACTGAACCATGGTTAATATTAAGTTCAAAAGGTTCAGATATTTTTATTACAGACCATGGGGAAACTGCAGAATTAAAAGGGAACCCTTTTGATACCCTTCAGGAAATAACAACTAAATATAGAGAAATGTATAGGAAGATTTTTACTAATGTAGAAAATCCAAATCTTATTCCCATATCCACAGGACTTTTTGGATACCTGTCTTATGATATGAAAGATAGCATAGAATTTATCAGCCGAACCACAGTAGATGATTTGAACTTACCGGATCTATACATGACAATACCAGGTTTAATACTTGTAGAAGATAGATTTACCGGCAAAATATACTCTCAAATAATTGAATTGGATAATCCTAAATCCAAACAATTGAAATACTATTTAGAACTTATAGCAGCAGCAGAGAAAGCTCCAATAATAAAACACAACTTCACCATATCCAAAGATGGATTTGAATCAAATTTTAATAGAGATGAATACAAGGAATCAATTTCTGATATTATTAATTATATTAAAGATGGTGATATCTATCAGGTTAATATGTCCCAGAGATTTACTGCTGATATTGATGGTGATCCATATGCTCTTTTTAAAGAACTCTTTACCGAAAATCCTGCAGCATTTTTTTCCTATCTAAACTGTGGAGATCACCAAATAGTATCAACATCTCCAGAAAGATTTATATTACACGAGGGGAAAAGAGTAGAAGCAAAACCAATAAAAGGTACCAGACCCCGGGGAAAAACATTAGAAGAAGATAATAATCTTAAGGCAGAATTACAGAAAAGCCGTAAAGATGATGCAGAGTTATCTATGATTGTGGATCTTTTAAGAAATGATATAGGAAAGGTTTGTAAAGGCGGGAGCGTAAAGGTACTAAAGCATAAATCTCTGGAAACATATAAAAATGTATTCCACCTGGTTTCTACTATAGAGGGAGTTCTTGAGGATGATAAGGATAGTATTGATCTTTTAAAGGCCACTTTTCCAGGCGGATCTATAACAGGATGCCCAAAAATTCGGTCCATGGAAATTATAGACGAAAAAGAACCTTATAGGCGCCATATTTATACAGGCTCAATTGGTTACATAGGATTTAACAACAGAATGGACTTCTCTATTGTTATAAGAACAGCAACTTTAACAGGGGGAAAAGTCTTTTTTTCTGTAGGAGGGGGTATCGTTTTCGACTCTGATCCTACAGATGAGTTTGATGAAACACTGCACAAAGCCGAAAGCCTTATGAAAGTAATGAACAGACATAAGGAAAATTACAAATCAGAAGCACAAGACAATGTTGCAAAAATATTTCCGCATGAGACCTACTGCTGGAGTAATGGTAAGTTTTTAAGGGAAAAAGATTCCTGGATATCAGGGATGTCGAAGGGGTATCAGTACGGAAAGGGTGTTTTTGAAACTTTAAAAGTTGAAAAGGGTAAAATAGAATACCTGGAAGAACATTTAAAAAGATTAAAAGAGGGATGTAATTTTATTTTAGGCAAGGAACTGCCGGAACTGGACTGGAAGGGAATTGCTAAACTGTTGATTAACAAAAATGGTTTAAAAGATACCTCTGCTGTTATGAAGATAATAATATCAGAAGGGCAAAACGGGTTATTTGGAGATAGTAATATAATTGTAAGTTGTAGAAAATATAATAAGAGACCTGCCATTGAGAAAAAAGGGAAGCTTACTTTAGGAATTTATCCTCATAGACGGATGAGTTTTTTAGCAGATTATAAAACAATGAATTACTTATTTTATTTAAAGGCAGGGGAATGGGCAAAAGAGAATGGATTTGATGAAGCAGTAATTTTAAATGCAGATGGATCGGTCTCTGAAACAAATACAGGGAATTTACTTATTATTAGAGATAAATCTGTAATTATTCCAGAGTCTGTGCATAGCCTTCCAGGGATAATGGAGAGGAAGGTAGTTGTGGAGTTTAAACAGAAAGGGTTTATTATTTTAAAGAAAAAAGTTAAACCACAGGAACTTTCAAATGCAGAAATAATTCTAGTAACAAACTCACTTATTGGATCAGTCAGAGGTGAATATCTCGATACATTTTTGCACCCTTCGATATAAAACTCCAATGCTACTCAGGACTAGCGCAAAAACACTCGATAACCAGTGACCAGAGTGTTTCCTGGACATCGAGATGCCGATAACCAGTGACAACTGTTCTTAAAATGATTCCCGGACATCGAGTGCCGAAGAATGAGGTGTATCGAGATGCACGTATTTTCCAAAACTATAGATATCTTCCAGTTTAGCTCTAATTTTTTGGGGAGCAGTTTCCTTTTCAGGGTAGCCCAGGGTAATTAGAAGAGGAATGCTCCTTGCTTTAGGAACAGATAGGTATTCTTTAACTGCCTTTTCATTAAACCAGCCAAGCATACATGTACCCAGACCCTCTTCTGCAGCCTGAAGACAAAAATGTTCTGCCGCCATACCAATATCCATTAAATAATAGGGTTTCTTTTTAATCATACCCCCCAGACCGGAACTTAAATTCGGCTTTTCTGCAACAATTGCAACAATTACAGTTGAATCTTTTACAAACTGATTAAGTTTAGATAAAGGCAGGGTTGTTTTTTCTGCAAGAACTGCAACTTCAGCCGGATTATCCACAACCACAAAATGCCAGGGTTGGGAATTACATGCAGATGGAGTTAAACGGGCAGCTTCCAGACAGGAAAGTATTTTCTCTTTTTCTACAGGAGTATCTTTATATTTTCGTACACTGAATCTTTCTGCTGCAAGTTTTGTAAAACTCATATTA
>JAOZPU010000008.1:0-19900 GCA_029932585.1 Spirochaetia bacterium
CTTTAATAATTCTGGTAGTATAGGCAAAAAGGTAATTCTGCTTTCAATTCTGAAGATTTTTTTCTTTTATTCCTCCTTCCCCATAATCCTTATTACTAAAACAACAATAATTTCAACAATTGACCTCATTCTCCGTCCTTCAATCCAAAATTTCTTAAATCTCTGAAGTAAAAACACAATCTACTCCATACTAAAGTATGAGATAAAAAAAATGAAAGAGAATTGTAGAGGCAGAGGATGAAAAATAAATTTATAGCAATACGTACAGTTGATTTAGTACACATATATGTGTATATTAGTATCAGACTAGCCAAAGAAGTTCTACTATGCCTTTGAGTGGAAAAGAAATGGTGAAGTACTATAGAAAACACGGCTGGACTCAAGTCAGGAAAACCGGAAGTCATGTAATTATGTATAAAAAGAATAAAGGAACTCAGCCAATTCCTGTACATAGTAATAAGGATCTTGGAAAAGGGTTGGAGTCAAAACTTCTTAAGGAGGTTTAATATAATGAAATATCATTTTAAAATACATAAAGAAGAGGATGGTCGATATTGGGCAGAAGGGATAGAACTACCCCGTTGTGTAACCCAGGCAGATACTCTTCAGGAACTTAAAAAATACCTTAAAGATGTATTGGATCTTTATTTAGATGAACCACAAGGTTCAAATGTAATATTTCCTCTTCCTGATGAATCGGTTGAAGAAAGTGATTTTATAGTTTCTATCTCTGTTGATAGTAGAATCGCTTTTCCAATTATAATGAAAAATTTCAGACTTCAGAAAAAACTTACTCAGAAAGAAGCCCAGCAGATAATTGGTCTTTCTAACAGAAATAGTTATGTACGGTTAGAGAATCCTGGAAACCCAGGAATTGAGACAATAGATAAAGTTGTGAAGGCATTTCCCGATTTCCCTATTGGTAAATGCTTTTCTACCAATATATAATTATAAACTAAAAAAACCGGAAGCAGATATTATATCAAACTTCCGGCTCTGCAATATTAAGTAATTAAAACTATTTTATTCTCTCGCAATAAGCATTGTTTTTGGATCCAATTTTAATGACATATCTTTTGTTTCCATATTATCATGATCTTTAATAACCTGAAAACGAACATGATCTCCCTCATATTTTAAGGTTACAAGGACATCAATATCTTTTATTCTATCCACAAGTAATGTTGGAATACCAGCATCATTAAAAGTGGGAGTTTCTCCATTTAAAGAAACACTAAACCATAATTCAATATTTGATTCTTTTGCAAAAGCTTTTAGTTTATCCATATCATCCTGAGATGCGTCTGCCAGCTTATATCCATCAAAGATAACTGAATCTGCAGGGAAATTACCCTCTGTCATCATAGCACCTAAACTTTTAAGTACCTGATCAATAGTTGTTCCCTGGCTATTGAAATTCATAATCACTCTATTTTTTATAATTTCATCATGAATATCTATTGCATCCTGAAGATCACGTTTCTTAGCTATTTCTTTAAAAATATCTTCATACCAGTTAACAATATGATCAACTTTTTGTGAAAAAGAGACATGAATAACATGTCTGCCTCTAAAAAGCTTATCTGTTGCTATATGTACAAGACAGGCAGTTTTACCAACACCTTTCTTAGAGGCAAGAACACCAACATGTCCCTTACCTAATCCGCCATTTATTGATTTCTCAAATACCCTCAAAGGGCCTCTTTCATTTAATTCAGATCTTACCATTGATATATTCCTCCTGAAAGAACCTATTTACCAGATTCCTGTCTTCGTTTCTCTTCATAGTTTTTAATCAGCTCCTCTGAAATACCCTTTGGAACTTTACCATACTTTAAGAACTCCATGGAAAACTCGGCCTTACCTTGTGTAAGAGAACGAAGAGTTGTTGAAAACCCAAACATTTCACTTAGAGGAACCTCTGCATCAACGCTGGAAAATGTTCCCTCATCTGCAGAGCTAATTATTATTCCTCTTCGCTGATTTACAGATCCAAAAACATTGCCCTGAAATTCAGTCGGTCCCTCGATTGATACCTTCATAATTGGTTCAAGTATTACAGGCTTTGCTCTGGAATATGCATCTCTGAAAGCACCCCTGGAAGCAAGCTGGAAAGCCATATCTGAAGAGTCAACTGAATGAGACTGACCATCATTTATTGTTACTTTAACACCGACAATGGGAAACCCTATTAAAGAGCCCTTATCAAGAGATGATTTGAAACCCTTATCACATGCCGGAATATATTCTGTAGGAATAGCCCCACCCTTAATTTTGTTAATAAATTCATATTCACCATCTTCAAGAGGTTCTATAAACCCGGCGACCCGACCATATTGACCGGAACCACCAGACTGTTTTTTATGAGTGTAGTTAAACTCTGCCATTTTACTTATAGCTTCTCTGTATGCTACCTGAGGTTTTCCTATCTCAACTTCAGCACCATACTCACGCTTCATCCTTTCAACATAAACTTCCAGATGAAGTTCCCCCATACCCTGAATAATTGTTTGGTTTGATTCGGGATCAACAAAGGTTCTAAAGGTAGGATCTTCTTTGGTAAATCTATTTAAGGCTTTCCCCATATTATCAGCAGCTTTTTTATCCTTTGGTTCAATGGAAAGACTTATTACAGGTGCAGGAACAAACATACTGGTCATAGAATAGTTTAGGCCTGTCTGAACAAATGTATCCCCGGAAGCACATTCTACTCCAAAAAGAGCAGCAATATCACCACATTCTGCTTCGGTAATATCTTCCATGTGATCAGCATGCATCTTGATTAATCGTCCAACCTTAAACTTTTTTCTACTTCTTGTATTGTAGAGTTCGCTTCCTTTTTTGATATGTCCCTGATAGACACGAATGTATGTAAGCTGGCCATACTGGCCATCTTCCAGCTTAAAAGCCAGAGCAACATTTGCTTTTTCCAGATCATGTTCAAGAACAATCTCTTTTTCTTCATCATCAAGATCAAGAGCAATATTCTCTACCTCTGTAGGATCAGGAAGATATCTGGTAGTTGCATCGAGTAAAGCCTGAACACCCTTGTTTTTATAAGCAGAACCAAGACAAACAGGAGTAAGCTCCTGAGAAATAGTCCCTTTTCTTATGGCATCATGGATCATATCTTCTGTAACACTTTCTTCCATCATTGCTTCCATAAGCTCATCGGAAAACATGGAAACAGCATCCAGCATCTCTTCCCTCTTCTCTTCAGCCTGGGAAAGAAGATCTGAAGGAATATCTGTTATTTCTATATCCTCACCATCTTCGCCACGATAATAGACTGCCTTCATGGTAACAAGGTCTATCAAACCTTCATGTTTATCTTCAAGACCAATAGGAAGTTGAATCATTACTGCATTATGTCCCAATTTATCTACTAACTGATCTTTAACCTTAAGGGGATCTGCACCAGTTCGATCACATTTGTTTACAAATGCAATTCTTGGTACATTATACCGCTTCATCTGACGGTCTACAGTAATTGACTGGGACTGTACTCCAGCTACTGAACATAGAACTAATACTGCACCATCAAGTACTCTTAATGCACGTTCAACTTCAATTGTAAAATCGACGTGACCGGGAGTATCAATAATATTTATATCATAACCCTTCCAATTAACGCTGGTTGCAGCAGAAGCAATTGTAATACCTCTCTCTTTTTCCAGCTCCATGGAATCCATAGTTGCTCCAACCCCATCTTTTCCACGAACTTCATGGATAGAATGTATTCTTTTACAATAAAATAAAATACGCTCTGTAAGAGTTGTTTTACCCGAGTCAATATGGGCACTGATACCAATATTTCTCATTTTAGAAATATCTGTCTTCATAGAAAATTATACCTCACATAATATAGATAGCCCTCTTTTATCCCTTGAAGGCTGTGTGTTCTCATGTTATTATTGAACAGTTAAAGAAAAGATCTTAAAGCAGATTTAGCCTGACTTACTATTCAGGCTGGGATTCTACCGTAAAAGTACGTAATATTCAATCCCCTGAGACTTGTAATAAAAAAAATTATACAGATATCCTATAAGTTCAAAGGATTACAGGAGCAAGTCAATATATGAGTTTTTATTATACCGATCTTCTCCTGGAAGCAGGAAACTTGTTAGGTGAAGCAAAAACTGCCAATGATATCTTTGAAACCCTTATTGAATATGTCAACAGTGCCCTTAAACCAGATCTAAGCTGTTTTTATGTAAATAATACATCAGATACCAGTATGAAACTTAAATTAAAGAGAGGTTTCACCGACGCACCGGATATCCTCCAAAAAGAATCAGAACTGTTATGTTTTCTCTTAGAATCAAGAGAACTTTTATGCCTGAATTCCAGGAAAATTAGTCCTTTCGAAGAGCTTTTACTAAATGATTCTATGAATAGCGGCATAGCCATTGCAATTTTTATAAAACAACAAGAATATGGAGCCTTGATTATTAATTCAAAGCAACCCTTTTACTTTAAAAGAAAAGAGATAGTATTTCTTGAAAGTCTGGCTTCTATTATTACAAGTAAGGAGTTAAAATGAATTTTCTAGTATCATTTTTAAGAGTACCTTCTATAACTGAATTATTATTATCAATTAGTGGAATAATTCTTTTTACCTTATTCCTGGTATATTTTATATATAAACGAAAAATTAGAATAGACATAAATCATCAAATTGAAATATGGAATATTGCCAAAAAAAATATTCCAATAAACTATCCCAATTGGATATTGATAATATTTAGCTCATATATTGAAAAACTTTCAATTACCTACGGCCTTAATCTTCCTGTCATACTATGCCTTGATGAGCTATGGATAAAACTAACAAATAAAAACGGGAAAAAAAAGACAATAAACAGAATATTAAAATATTCTCCTGATAAAGGTCTTTTTACAGTAATGAAAGCCGTTTTAAAGCAGCCCGGTTTACAATCGATCTTAGTTGATTGGATTGACAATAGTGGAGAGTTTATGGTTCTTAGAAAAATAGCTCTCTCAGGTAATGGAGAACAATTTGATGGAGAAAAAGCTCTTTTACTTTTTAAAGACCGAACAGATGAAATTATTGAAATGCTTGGTGATTCTGAATGGAAATCTCGTCATTTTGCTATTAATATTCTTATATTTGATAGTGGAGAAAGATCTGTAGAAGCCGTTTGGGATAGCTTTAGAGATTCAAGTGTATTTGTAAGAATATCTTCTGTTAAATTATTCAATTCTGATAACAGGGAAAAACTTTATAATATTCTTGAGAGGTTACTACTAAATGATCCATCATTTAAGGTAAGAAAAGCAGCCAGAAAACGTATTAATGAAAATTTTAAGGATCTTTATAAAATTTCTCCTTTTAAATTAAATATTGAGCAGCAAATTCATCTAATTGAACTTATGGATCCGGAATCAAAACAAGATGAAAATATTGCAATAGAATTTATGAAAACAGGGAATAAAGAATTGGAATTGTACGCATCGAGATTCCTCTTCAAAAATGGAACCTTAAGGAGACTACTTTTATCAGCTGATCCGGGATATGCCAAAGGTTTTGAAGATACTTATTCTATTTTAGAAATTGCTGTTGCAGTCGATTGTACAACTTTTTTAGATCTGGCTGACCCGAATATTACTCCAGGAGCGCTTCTTCTGGCTTCCAGAATACTAATAAAAAATGGTGACAGAAATATTATTACAACTCTTTTACAAAAAGTTTTAAAAATATCTTTAGATCGGGAGAATATCCAACCTTACAAAGAGATATATGAAAATTCAATCCTTTCAACCTGCAAAAGGGGAACAGATGAAGCACTTGAGTTACTTAATAATGAAATTAAAAGACGTAAATATGACAAACCTTTCCAGGATTGGATCCTTGATAAACTCCCCCAAAATAGAGAAAATATTTTTGCCGCTACATTATTAAATTTCCTTAAAAACAAAAAATACAATTCTGATATAGAATTAAGAAAAGCCCTCTGCAAATTACCTGTAACTTCTATCTTATCTGATATAATTGATATCCTGAAAGCTGATAATAATAAATATGATAACAGTATTCGACGTGAAACCTTAAAAGTTCTGGGATCACTTAATCTCCCCCATTGCACTCAGTATATCCTGGAAAACCTCTATATTTTACCATTGGATGAAGCAAAACAATACTCCCTGCTTCTTACTAAAAATGATACTTCTGCATTTAGAACAAAAGTTAAAAATATTTTATCATCTGGAGATGCTGCCTCTATGTCCCATCTAATTGCAGCACTTCCAGAAACTGAACGTAAAATCTTTTTACCGGAAATAAAGGAATCACTACAGGATAGTAACCCTGAAGTTAGAATTGCTGCAGTATGGGCTTTGAGTGACTATAATAATGGAGAATATCTACCCTTATGCTTTGATCTCCTGAGAGATCCTGTTGAAAAAGTAAGAAAAGAGGTAGGAAACACCCTTGCCTGTTTAGCAAACAAAAAAACTCTTACAGTATTAAAAGACACTCTATTTGATACAAATGAAAGTTTAGCAGTTAAAAATGCCGTTCTTCATGGACTTACAATTTCAATTTCCAAAGAAGTTCTGGAAATTATTCTTTTAAAATTGGAAGAAAACATAGAACTGCTTGAAGAGACTATAACTGTACTTAGCAAAAAAGATAGCAAGAGTGATCTTGTTATCATTCTGAAATTTATGGAAAAAACAACTCCTGCAGTTAGAGAAAATATTATAAAATCTATCCAAAGAATGGGAAGAAAAGCAGAATCAATTATTGAAACACTTCTTTTTACTGATAATAAAATATTGCACAAGCATGCAGTATCGATACTTGAAAACTCAGGTATCGTAGATCTTAGAATAAGAGAATTAACTCATCGAAATCCTGAGATAAGACAGTATGCAGCAAAGTTTTTATTAAAAACCGGGACTTTAAAAGCTTTCCGTGGTATTATTCTTGCAGCAAAGGATCCGGACCCAAAAGTTCGTATACAGGTTGTTAAAGCCCTTGATCATATGAACTCTACTGATGGACTTGCAGTTTTAGAGGAATTAAAAAATGATCCTGTAAAAAGAGTGAGAAATTATACTCTTTGGGCTTTGGAAAGATATGAAGCAAAAAAATTGGTTTAAAATTTTACCTATTCTCCTATTATTCTCATTCATACTATCATGCACACCTCAGCAAAATATATCTAAACCTGTTATCGAAAATCAAATTAGAGGAATATTAGATCTTCCTACTATTGAATATATATATAGAGAAATAATTTATGTTGGTCATGAAGCTCGCTTTCTTGGAATAAAACATCTTGATAAACGTCTACTATTTGCTATTGATTTGGTTATCAATGCAGGAATTGATCTTACTAAAGGAATAGAGATAAAAAATCTGATAGATGGCTCTATCCAAATAATATTACCTGAACCGGAAATACTTGCAATAGATGCAGATGAAAGCACTATATATCAATATTTTGTTAAAGAATGGGGAGATAAAGTATCCCATCTTGATTATTATGATGAGATTTTAAAAACTAAGAATAGTGTAAAAAAAGATGCTATTGAAAGAGGTATTCTTTTAAAGGCAAAAGAAAATACCGAAAATATGATATTAAAAATTTTCTCAGCCTATGGTTTTACAAACGTTTCATTTAAATGGGGGGGAACTGTAAGTGCCAGGTAAATCCAGAGGCAAATTAAAAAATAAAATATTAATAATATTTATTATTATTTTTTTATTACTATTATCAATTACTATTGCTAATTATTTTATTCCAGGATTCGGTCTAAAACTTCCTTTTATATATAATACCAAATCATCACATTCAGAGATTATATTAAAAGAGATTCATAAAATTTCAAACCTTTCAACTGTTGAATATATTTATAAATCTGTATTCCCATTCGATTTTATCGATACAAATACAAACTGGAAAAAATTACTTTCAAAAAAATCAAAAAATGAATATCTTACCGAACTGCAACAAGATGAGCTCTGGATATATAATCAATGTAAATCTATAGGTATAAATTTAGAATATGATATCTATGATTTTGTAGTAATCACTTCAATAGTAAAAGCTGGGTTTAATTTAGAAGATAAAATAACATCACACGATATAGTAGTTGAAGGGAAAAATATTACCCTTAAAATACCTAATACTATTATTACAAAATTTACAATAGAAGATCCTGATAGTGCCAATTATAAGTATCCTGATCTTGATGTAAACCCACAGCAATGGAAGCAGATTACAAATTTTGTTGAGAAAAAAATTAGAATCAAAGTTCTTGAAGATGGGATATTAAAAAATGCAGAAAAAAGGGGACAAGATTTTATTAAATCTATACTTTTAGAATCAGGTTGGGAAAATGTTATCTTTATCCAATAAATTTATTTTGTATAGTTAGAAAAGTTTCAAATTCAGTTTTAACCTTATCGATTAGCTCCCTACATCCAATATCCTTATCTACAGCTGCAGCTTCCAAATTTTTCGCTGCAGCTGAAAGCAGGTTAATATATAAATTAGAAGACCCGCCTTTTATAGAGTGTGCATCCTGTCTCAAAGCATCAAAATCACCAGCTTCAAAATTCTTATACATATTTTGAATCTGATCTTCAACTTTGTCGATAAATCCCTTTAGAAGATTAATAACTATATTTTTTTTACCCATAAAAACTTCGACAGCCTGTTCAAAATCAAAAACATCTACTTCATTCTCTTTAATTATTTTTTCAGATTTTATCATAGAGGATTCAGGTTGTATTACAGAATTAAGCCATTTACCTAAAACAGGAACAAGATCCTTCTTTTTAAATGGTTTAGTAAGAAAGTCTGTCATTCCTACAGATATACATTTATCTTTTTCACCTTTAATAGCACTGGCAGTTACTGCAACAATAGGTGTTTTTATACCCAATTTACGAATTTCAATAGTAGCTTCATATCCATTCATCTCCGGCATCTGTACATCCATAAAAATGATATCATAATTTTTTGACTTAACTGCAGCTACTGCTTCAAGGCCATTATTCGCAATATCTACTTCATGACCAAGATTTTTAAGAATTGTTTTAAACAACATCTGATTTACAGCATGATCCTCTGCAACAAGAATTTGTCCTACAGGATTCTCTTCTTCCAACTCTACAAGTTCTTCAACTTCCTCCACATCCGATATCCCGTCAAAACCATCTTCACCCCTATTTAAAACCTTCATAATTTCAGCAAAAAATATTTTTTTCTTTATTGGCTTGTGTAAATACCCATCAAACCAATTCAATAGCTTCATTTTAGCTTCATCTGCACTTTTACCTGTGGGGCTAAGGAGAATTCTTTTTACAGAAGAAATTGTATCATCAGAATGGATTTCACTGGCTATCTGCCAACCATCCATCCCAGGAAGAATAAGATCTATCAAACAAAGATCAACCTGCTCTTCTGTTCCACTTCTATCTCTAAGAAAATTTAAAGCAGAGGAACCATTATCAACTTCAAAAACAGTACATCCAGCATATTCCAGATAATTCCTAAGAAATCCACGTATCTCTACATTATCATCAACAATCAGTATTTTTGAATTTATCTGAGGAATAATCGGGTTGGAAGACATTTCTACATCAGTTTGTTTTCCCATAATTACAGTAAACCAAAATTCTGAGCCCTTACCAAACTCACTATCTACCCCTATTTCACCACCCATCATTTCTGCCAGATTTTTTGATATAGATAGTCCTAATCCGGAACCTCCATACTTTCTTGTAGTAGAAGAATCAACCTGGGAAAATACTTTAAAGAGTTTTGCTTTTTTTTCGGGAGGAATACCTATTCCTGTATCAATAACACTAAATTTTACTTTAACCCTATCATCTAAATCCTCAACCAGGGCAATACGTACCTGAATTGAGCCCTTATGAGTAAATTTTACTGCATTATTAAATAGATTTATTATTATCTGCCTTAGTCGTAATGGATCCCCTTTTAATAAAGAAGGCACCTCATTTTCAATATAAATAGCTGTTTCCAGACCTCTTTTATGAGCTTCAAGAGCTATCATATCAACAGCATTCTCAGCCATAGCATTTAGATCAAAATCAATTTCTTCAATATTGAGTTTTCCAGCTTCAATTTTAGAAAAATCGAGAATATCATTTATCAACCCCAGAAGAACATCTGCAGAATATTCTATTTGCTGGGAATATTCCTGCTGCTCTTTATCCAGATTTGTATCTCCCATTAATTCTGACATACCAATTACTGTATGTATAGGAGTACGTATTTCATGGCTCATATTTGCAAGGAAATCTGATTTAATTTGAGAAGATCTTTCAGCCTCCCCTTTTTCTTCCTTTAAGCGTAATTCATATGCTCTTTGCGCAGTAATGTCTTCAATAAATGCAGCAACATACCAATTGGAATCGGCATCTTCCTGAACTGATGAAACTCTAAATCTAAACCATTCATCTTTATTATTATAATTTTCATAGCGGTAATCAGCGGAAAAAGAACTTTTTATACCATTAATAAGATCTGAAAAATCACTTATATATTCCCCTCTGTCTTCCGGATGAATTATCTGTTTAAAATCATATCCCTTAATGTCTTCCACATTTGGAATAAGAGATTTGAATTGCTTATTACTAAATCTTATTTTACCAGATCTTCCAAGTATTACTATACCAACAGGAGATTCCAGAACTATTTTCTTAAAAAGTGCATTAACGCTCATAACATACCTTAAAAAGTACTACTTAATATTTCAACTGCTTTTTTCTGCAACCCATCCGGATTAAGAGGTTTTGTCATATAACTCATTACACCAAGGCTGATTGTTTTGATAATAGTCTCTTTTTGAGAGAGTGCGGATAGAACAATAATTGGAAGCTTTTTATTCTGTTTTTTCAGATATTCCAGCACCTGGAACCCATTAAGTTCCGGCATCAGCAGATCCAGGAAAATAAGATCAAACTTAGTTGTTTTTTCAGCTATAAGAAACTCTTTCCCATTCTCATACGTTTTCAAATCCCAGGCGGTTTCAGAAAAAACTGTTTTTATTAATTCTCTGATTATCATATCATCATCAACAATTGCTATTACTGCCTTACTTTTAAAAATACTATTTTCTGATTCATCATGAGTCTCTCTATCATGGCCTATCTGGACTGTCTCAGTTCCTTCATTTACCTGATTACTGGCTGTAAGAAGTTTATCATGAACAACTCCATCATGAGCAAAATTGTCCGGCTTTATTCCGAGCAAATTATCCATAGCTTCAGGTAAATTATCTGCAATAGGAATATCTGCATAATCTGTTGTACCCAGATAGCTTATTATTTCATTTGTGCTTGTAAGAATTTGAATCATTCTTGAATTAGGTTGTGCATTTTCTTTAATGAGATCAAGGAGTCTCCGAAGTTTTGGCCTGGCATTTTCAGGAAAATCAATACTGGTCATCATCAATAAAATTTTAGGTTGTTTAACATCATAGAGATGAAGAAGCTCAGTAAGTTTATATTTAAGGAGTTCAACTTTCTCTGAATTCAGGCCCTGGGCAATTTCAATAAAAAGCATATCTTCATTAAAATGAGATTCTATAATACAAGGGGTATTATCAACTTTAATTTCAATTCCAATTAGATCTGAAATAGTCTTTAAGAGAACATCCATATTTATAGGTTTTGAAAGAATTTTTTTAACGTTTGCTTTAGCCATTTCCACAACATTACGTTGTTCAACTTTAGTTGCAATCATAATAGCAGGTATAGGAGCAGTATTCTTATTATTTTTCTTTTCTGTTAAAACTTCCATACTGCTTTTTCTGGTAAGCATATAATCCATAATAATAAGATCCGGAACTTCATTCCTCATTTTAAGATATCCGTCAAAACCATTTAGACCAATAGAAACTTCAATACCATACTCTTGAAGTTTATTACCAAGATAATTCCTAAAAAGAGAAGAATCTCCTATTATTAGAACTTTTTTCATTTCAGAACCCCTAGCTGTTAATACTTTATTATTACTCTTATTTCAAAAAGAAGCAAATAAATTTTTCATTTTCTAAACATCTATCTCTTCGGGGATTCCACCAATTATCTTATCTGCTTTTATGGTCATAAGAAAACCCGCCCCTGGAGCGTTAAGATCAATTTCTTCTTTTAGAAGAAGTTTGTTAAGATAATCTATCTGATTTAAGTTATCCAATATACCTATAAATGTTTTTGAATAGGGTGTCTTTCCCTTAAAATGAGTAAGTCCGGCAAACATAGGAATATCATATGCCAGTTTTTTTTCAAGGGTTTCACTATCCAGAATAAGGGATGTTTGTGCCCCAATTTCAACTAGATTTGATATTACTGCCTGCATTTTTTTTTGATCACTTAAAGCTAGAATAAAAAGATATTTCCCATTATTACCCTTTTGGATTGGTATAATATCATTCTTTGCAATTACTGCTCTAAAGTCTTCACTTGTATGAGACAAAATAAGTTGATTCCTAATAACTTCATCACTAAATAGACGTGCCGCCTTTGCAAGAACCTGCAGATATTCCTTATTTTCGTTTCCGGGGAAAATAAATAAAAATATAATATTTACAGGTTTATTATCTACTGAATTATACTTAATCCCATTTGGTATTGTAGCTGCAAGCATAATGCCAGTAGAAACAAGATCCGTTTTACAATGAGGAATTGCAATGCCATTACCTATTCCTGTAGAACCTTGCTGCTCTCTTAGCATAATAGCAGAAAGAATACTCTCAATTTTTTCTGCTGATATAATATTATTTTTTACAGCATGATTTAGGAGTCTGGATATTAAATCTTTCTTTTTTTTAGCTTCTGCTTTTATTATTATTCCTTCAGGTTTTAAATAATCTATAATATACATATCAATCTCCTGATTTATTATGATTCTGATACCACAGAACAAGTAATTCGATAATATTTAAATCCCCTATAATTTCTTCATCTTTATTAACTACCGGGATCTCTCCCGCCTTGTTTATGAATAAAAGATTAAATGCTTTTTCAATTGGATCTTGATCATATACAAAATAATATTCAGGATCCATAATATCTTCAGCATTGGATTTATTCCAGGATGAAGCTATATTATAACTTGAAAAGCTTGAATCAGCATAAATTGATGACAATGATGAAAAATCAATACTTACTTTTTTTAGTATATCCTGCATGGTGATAATACCCTGAAGTCTATTTTTTTTATCAACAACATACACTGCCCGGGTAACAGGATTCTCTATAAATATCTTGATAATATTATCAATACTTTCTTTTTCAACTACGACAGAAGGCTTTACAGTTATAAGTTTACGAATTTCCTCAACCTTTGTTTCTTTCATATTTTTTCTTTCTCCCTAAATGCAAGTTTTAACAGAGGAGGAGTTAAAAGTGCCGATATTATAACTATTAAAACAGTTGTGGAATATTCAGTTTGAGTAAAAATCCCCCTTGTTAATGCCATTGCAGAGATAATTAGAGCTACTTCTCCCCTTGGAACCATTCCAATACCAATTCTTGTTGATTGTTCCAGACTAAAGCCTCCAATTCTGGCACCGAGTCCACCTCCCAATATTTTTCCTGTTATAGCGAAAAGAATTATTAGAATAATAAATCCAGGATTCCCTGTAATATTCTCCAGATGTGTCTCAAGTCCAATATTAATAAAGAAAATTGCAACAAAAAAAGACTGTCCTATAGTCTCAATCCCTTCACTTACAGTCCTCTTAAACCTGGTCTGTCCTATAAACAGACCTGCAATATAAGCTCCTGTAATTTCAGCCATACCAGACTTTTCAGCTGCCCAGGCAAATAAAAAGCACAAAGCAAGAGCAATAGTAACCACTCCAGACTCAACATTTAGTTTTTTAGTAAACCGAATAATTGGTTTAAAAAGGAAAAATCCAATTAGAAATGAAACTATAAAATATCCAATAATCTTTGAAATGGATAGAATTATATTATTATCCCCTCCATGAAGCCCAAAAACAAATGTTAACATTAAAATACCAACAATATCATCTATTATAGCTGCTCCCAAAACTGTAGTACCTTCAGATGAGTGCAGCTGCTTAAGATCAATAAGTGTCATAACTGTCACACTCACACTCGTTGCCATTAAGACAGTACCAATAAGAATTGAAGAGAAAGTGTCCAGCCCAAAAAATTTAGAAGTAAAGAAACCAAGGGCAAAAGGAAGAACAACACCTCCAAAAGCTGTCAAAAGAGAAGCTTTCCCCTGGGATTTCATCTGAACAATATCTGTATCCAGACCTGCAGTAAAAAGAAGAAGAATTACACCCAACTTTGCCAGCCATTGAATAACGACGTCAGTTTTAACTATATCAAGAGCGGAAGGACCTATAAGAATTCCTGCTACAATCATACCAAGAACAGGCGGCATTTTAAACTTTATAGAAATTGCCGCTACATACTTGGATAGAATAAGAATAACTGCCAAATGCAGAAGAAAATGTTCATGAACCATAAATTAAGTATAAATAAAAACACACTTATTGCAAGATAAAATTTTTTGCGCTGTATCACATTTTCTACTTAAAACATATTTCTTCAATCCAAGAGAAAAAGATTAGATTAACCTATCTTATACCCAATAGTCCTCAGCAGTTTTTTTCTTTCAGCTTTGTCTTCCTCTTTCTCAACACCCTTAGGTGAAAAGCCATCTACAACACCTACAATTCCCCTGCCCTGATCAGTTTCAGCAACAAGAACCTGAAGAGGATTAGCAGTAGCTGCAAAAACAGAGACAACTTCCTGACAGTTTTTAATTTGATTAAGCACATTAATAGGGTAGCCATTTTTTATTATTAGAAAAAAAGTATGTCCTGCAGCAACCGAGGAGGCACATTCAACAGCCTCAGATATTAGTTTATCATTATTACCTTCCGTTCTAATTAAGCATGGACCCGAGGCTTCATTAAATGCCAGTCCATATTCAATTCCTGGAACAGAAGAGATTAGAATCTCAGGAATATCCTCCACAGTCTTTATAAAATGAGACTGACCAACTATAATATTACAATCTTCTTCCCATTTTAATTGAACAGCTTCTGTAACAATGTTCATAACTTAATCCTTTATTAAGAAATCTAAATCAATCTCACAACAGGTGGCTGGCATCTGAATACCCCAATTTTCAAGAACCTGGGGCGAAACTTCTCCAAAAACACCAACAACTTTCCCATTATATACTATCTTTGCAGATCGACCTCTGATAAATCGGGGATCATCCAGTTCGACCAGTTCATATTCTTTATTCAGATAATAAAAAATTGCCGAAACACTGCTGCTAACCTGATTAAATCCTTCATTTCTATCTGCACTCATAAACCCTAAAGCATTCTTTGTAACTGTACCGGAATTATCCTTAGAATCAAGGAAAGCAATCTTACCAATTTCAAATATATGATGAGGATAAACTGCATTTGCAGATATAGCTTCAGAATTTAACATAGAAGGAATAATACTGGCTCTTACAAATTCATAGTTTTCAGTCATAGGGTTTACAATTTGTATATGATTATCCCCTGTTATACCCATTTTTTCAATATAATCTTTTCCGGAACCCAGATAGTTATAGATCATCTCCTGAAAACCCAGACCTATAAGAATATCTTTTGTTTTTCTTGCAAACTCTTCCTCGGGACTTATTCTTCCCACTGTAGAATCTGAAGGCATAACAGGCTCAAAGCTGTCCATCCCCCGACCCATCATAATATCTTCAATAATATCAACAGGATGAAGAAAATCATTCCGATATTCAGGAACTTCAATTGTTATTTCTTCACCTTTAATTTCTGTTTTAATTCCCATTCTTAGAAGAGCAGTTTTCATTTCATCTGCAGATAAATCAACCCCCAAAAGCTTTCTTGCATATTCAATACTTACTGACATCCCTTTTTGAAAATAAAAGGGTGTTGTTATGGTATTTCCAAATTCAGTCTCATAAGGATACTCCACTTTTACCGGAAGAATAGTAAAGCCATTATCTGCAAGATCACATGCTACAATTGATGCAGTGAGAATAAGGGAGGGAAGATCAGTACCAGTAAGCTCAATAAATAAGTTCTCATCCCCAACCTCTACAGCGCCAATTTCAGAGCTGTTTATTACAGGAGAGAAACTTAAAACCTTTCCATCTGCATCTGTAATAAATGGAAACTTCTTGTCATTTTCAACAATATGACCAAACTCCTGCCCCTTAGGATGTTCTTTAATTATCTCTCTTAAGTTTAACTCTTTATCCATTCCCAGGGGAATAAATCTTGTTGTATCCGGATCAGCGGCTTTATACATTACAGGATAATTAAATAGATCACTCCGATAAACACCCATTGCAATAGACTTTCTCTTACGCCCATAGTTCCAGCATAATTTTTCCTGGGTTTGAATTAAATCTTTTAATGTTGAATCATCCACTGCTTTTCCTGTAACAGCAAATGCCGCCATAAAAGGTCTGGTAGCCTTTATTTCAGGATCTACTTTAACTATTCTGTTACCTGTATCAAGACTTTTTTTTGAATTTGAAAAGAAATTGTATTCGCCCCTCTGGCCCCCTTCATAGACTCTAAGCTGTCGGGCTAAACCAAGAGTTGACCATAAATCGGGCCTGTTAGTGTCATTTAATTCAATTTTTAGTGTTCCTTCATCATTATCAACTGCATCAAGCTCAGCCTTTGCACATGGAAGAAGAGCTTCCAGGGCATCATCTGTATATGTATTTCCAATAAAACTATAAAATATATCTCTGTTTACTTCAATTTTAGGCATCTACTTACTCCTTCTAAGTCGTACATTTTCAATGTTAGGTGAAAAAAGTTCACGAAGATCATTTAAGCCTAAATGCATAAGAGCCATCCTGTCAATTCCCAAACCCCATGCCAAAACAGGGACATCAATGCCCATTGCTTTTGTAACTTCCGGACGGAAAATACCACTTCCACCAAGTTCAAACCAACCCAGAACAGGGTGTTTAATATGAACCTCTATTGATGGCTCTGTAAAAGGAAAATAACCGGGAACATACCGAACCTCTTCTGCACCTGCAATTTCCTCTGCAAACATCTTTAACAAACCTAACAAGGTACGTAGATTAACATCCTCTCCAAGAACAATACCCTCTGTCTGATAAAAGTCAGCTCCATGGGTTGCATCTACCTGATCGTATCTAAAACAACGGGCAACCCCAAAATATTTTCCAGGGATCTTTGCCTTATGAAGTTGCTTTGCCGAAAGAACAGTACCCTGACTTCGCAGAACCTGCCTCCGGGTAAAATCATGATCGAACTTATATCCCCAACCACGACTTCCGGTTTCCCAGCCAGTTTCATGTGTTTCTGCAACCTGATCCAGCCAGGGTTGTTCAATCTCTTTTGCAGATGCTGCATTTTTTAGATAGTAAACATCGTGAATATCTCTTGCACTATGGAACTGGGGCATAAAAAGAGCATCTCCGTTCCAAAATTCTGTTTCTACAAGAGGACCATCAAATTCTTCAAACCCCAGGGATGAAAGTTTATCTTTTACCCACTGTAAATATTGACTGTATGGGTTTCTTCGCCCTAATAAAACTCTACTTGGAGGAGTATTTATATTATATTCCCTAAACTCTTTACCTTTCCAACTACCTGTGGATAACATTTCCGGTGTAAGACCACCAATCTCTTCACCAGTTACTCCCTGATCCAAAAGAAGTTTTTTTACTTTTTCACCATTTTCGGTAAGTTCATATACAAGATCTTCTCTTTCTATAATTTTGAAGGGAGATCCTGCTGCACCTCTTTTTTTACTGTTAGCTTTAATAACAATAAGCTCATCTTTAGTGAATTGCGATTCATCTAAAAGCCCACTCTCCAACCCTTTGGTTAAAAGAGATACCAGCAAAGTAATGCGTCCTGGAAGATCTTTATCGGTAACTTCTACATTTTTCTCACTATCCATTTTAAGGACACCCTCTTTCGAAAGCTGTCCAAAAGCAGAACCTACATCTTTATTTTCAAGTCCAAGGTCACGGGAAATATCAGGCATCCTCATTGAGCCTTTTTCTTTTAAGAGATTAATAATTCTTAATTCCGGTGTACCCTTTGAAACATAATCTTTTCCTGTTTCTGTAATTTCATATAAAGTTCGCAATTTCCTGCTTACTTCTACAATATACTCTTTTGCAGCAAGCCAACTAAAAGCCTGATTACACTGACCAAGCTTATATGAAAGATCTTCAATAATTTGCTCTGCTGTAATTTTTTCATTTTTAGCAACATGCCTTAACAACCTTATTTCCAGAGGGTGAAGGCTTTTTAAATCAAAATCCATTAATTACTCCTATATAATGATAAAAAACATATATTAAACCTACTATAATAGCACATCACTTTTTTATCATTCCTATATTACTAACATTACTGTAGAATTTGCCCTGTCAGTACGATACTTAAATATTCAGTTTAAATATATTTAAATGCAATTGGCAATATTGTAAAGGGTTACAGGAGAAAAGTCATGAGTCTTCTTATAAAAAATGCTGTTCTAAACGACATAAAGAGTGATGTTTTAATATCAAAAGGCTTCATTACTAATATTGAACAGAATATTGATAATTCTACTGACAGAACAATTAATGCCGAAGGGAAAATTATCATACCATCCTTAAAAAATGGGCATTCCCACTCCGGGATGACAATACTAAGAGGGTATGCAGATGACATGAAACTTATGCCATGGCTTCAGGAGAAAATATGGCCTGCAGAAGCAAAATTAACCCCTGAAGCTATATACTGGGGAACCAGACTGGCCTCACTGGAAATGATAAAATCCGGAACAACTTTTTGTAATGACATGTATTTTAATTTTGAAATGAGCCAAAAAGCGTATATTGATTCCGGAATAAAATCTGCTTCCGGGCCTGCCCTATTCGATTTTTTCGATCCCATAAAAGCTGAAGAAATGAAAAGTAATTGTAACTATGCTGTTGAAAACATAAATGTATCACAAAACAACAGCTTAACTCTTGCTGCACACTCAATCTACACCCTCTCAAAAGAGAGCCTTCAATGGATAGCTCACCTTGCAAAATCAAAAAATATACCTGTGCATATCCATCTGTCAGAAACAGGAAACGAAGTGAATGAATGCATTTCAAAATATGGCGTCAGGCCTGTAGAACTGTTAAAAAAAACAGGGTTACTTGATACACACCTTATAGCCGCACATACAATCTGGCTGGATGATCACGAAATAGATCTACTGGCTGAGTATAATGTTACAGTTGTCCATAACCCTGTATCAAATATGAAAATATCAACTGGTGGAGTTTTTCCTTACCAAAAATTAAAAGAGAAAAATATAAAAATGATGTTGGGAACAGACAGTTGTGCTTCTAATAATAATTTGGATATGTTTGAAGATATGAAAATTGCAGCACTCCTGCATAAATTTCATAATAATGATCCTGAAATAATGAAGGCAGAAGAAATATTTGATATTGCAACCGGTACAGAAGCATCTATATTCCCCCAGTTATCCTCAAAAATAGAAGTAGGAGCACATGCAGACTGTATACTTTTAGATCAGAATACCCCGGCACTTGTCCCTTCACATAACATTACTTCCAATCTGGTTTATTCAGCAAATGGCAGCTGTGTGGATACAGTTATCTGTAATGGAGAGGTTTTGATGGAGAATAGAAAAATTAAAGATGAAGAAGAAATTTTAAATCAAGTTAGATCTATCTCTAATAAACTCTTTTAATAAAAAATCAATATCCCTGAACAACACCCATGCCCGTATCAACTCTTAAATCCACTCCTGTTATTCCACTGGACAAAGGCGAAAGAAGAAAAAGAACTGTGTTGGCAACTTCCT
>JAOZPU010000008.1:20000-29383 GCA_029932585.1 Spirochaetia bacterium
GTTATTCCACTGGACAAAGGCGAAAGAAGAAAAAGAACTGTGTTGGCAACTTCCTCTGGGTCTACAAGACGGGATAATGGAGAAGCTTTGATATATCTTTCAACACCATCAGGCCAGTCTTTTTCAATTCCTGGAGTGTTGATAAGTCCAGGGGAGACACTGTTTACGCGAATCCCGAGGCCCCCGAGTTCCAAGGCTGAGGCTTTGGTATACTGGATTAGGCCCCCTTTGGAAGCAGCATAATGAGCATGGGATAAAGCAGGGATACTGCCCTCTATAGATGCTATATTAACTATAGCAGGGGCAGAAGAGGGGTTCTTTTGATGAAGTTCTCTAAAAGCTTTTGTACAAAGATGAGGAGATCTTAAATTTATATTTAATACTGAATCCCATTCCTCCTCATTAAGATTCTCAAATGGCACTACACCCTGCAGACCAGCATTGTTAACCAAAAAATCCAGGGTTTTGTATTCCTTCTCAATTTCCGTAAATAGTTTAATAATCTCTGAAGGCTGGGAAATATCTCCAGTGAGAACAATTGATTCAAAGGGCAAAGTTTTCTGAAATTCAAGCATCTTTATTTTTTTTGATTCTCTACATTGAAGAATAATTCTACATCCGGCTTTACTAAGTGTTTCAGCCAACACCTTACCCAAATTACCAGAGGCCCCTGTTATTAAAACACTTCTCCTTTCAATTCTCCAGGTATTCAAACCTATCTCCTTGTTAAAGACATTATTAATTTCTTATATTCAGGATACATTATTATCATCTCTTCCTGTGATTTAGTTTTTAAATCATCAAAGATAAAACCAGGAGTCATTGTTGTCCCGATAAGGGCAAACTTCCCCCCTCCCACTATTCTGGAACCCTGAATAACATCACCAGGAACAGTAAACTGGAGGTGTTCCCCATTTAAGACATCCTGACCCATAATTATCTGCTCTACTTCACCATTTTTATGAAACAAACTTAATTTAATAGAGTCACCTAAATAAAAGTGATATATTTCAGGATAAGGCAGAGTATGCAGGGCAGAAAAGCCTTCAGGAGAATTAACAAGAAGAAAATAGATAGCTGTTCCTAAAGGATTTCTTTCACTGGAGGAAATAAAAGCACCTGATCTTATATAAGTAAGATCAGATGCCCATGTTTGTTTAAAAAAACCGCCCTCATTCTCTAAAGGAATAAGGTTAAGTTTTTCAATTATATCTTCCGGTCGAATTACTTCCACATTGTAACAATTTTTCTAACAAGAGCAATAAAATTGTCTCTTACTATAGCTGCTGTTTCCATTACTTCGGAATGATTAAGTGGTTGATCAAGAATCCCGGCTGCCATATTGGTTATACAGGATATTCCAAGAATATCCATACCCCCATGAGCTGCTGCCAGAACTTCAGGTGCTGTTGACATACCTACAGCATCTGCACCCAGGATTCCAAGCATTCTTATCTCTGCAGGGGTTTCATAGTTGGGGCCACCCATAAAGGCATATACTCCCTCTCTTAAAGATATATCTAATAAATCACCTGCTTCTTTAGCCATTTTTCGTAATGATTTTTTATATGCATCTGACATATCAGGAAATCTTGGTCCAAAATCATCCATATTAGGTCCCCGTAAAGGTCCGTTAACATCAAACTTAATATGATCAGAAATAATCATAAGATCTCCAGGATCAAAGTCTTTATTTACCCCACCCGAAGCATTTGTAACAAGAAATTTATCTATTCCAAGAAGCTTCATAACCCGTACAGGAAATACAACTGTATCATAGGAATAACCTTCATAATAATGAAACCGCCCCTGCATAACCAGAACCTTTTTACCCTCAAGTGTCCCTATTACCAGTTGCCCGGCATGACCTTCAACTGTAGATTTAGGAAAGCCTGGAATATCATCATACTTTATTATTGTCGGGTTCTCTACTTCATCTCCAAGAACTCCAAGACCTGATCCTAAAACCATTCCTATTTCAGGTTTAAAGTCAAGTTTACCACTAATATAATCTGCTGCTTTTTTTAAAGCTGTCATTCGTTCATCCATGTTTACTACCTTTTCCCATGCTCAAAAGGCTCACCAACGGCTCTTGGAGCCTGTGAAGATTTCGAAAATATAACTAAAGCAATCAATGTTACAACATATGGGAAAATCTTTAAAATTATCCCGGGTATAACAGCTAAAGCAGGAACAGCCTGAGAAACATTGGCCAGGGTTGCAGAAAAGCCGAAGAAAAAAGTTGCCCCGAGTATTCCCAAAGGCTTCCACTGCCCAAAAATCAATGCAGCCAAAGAAAGAAATCCTAATCCAGCTACAGAACCACTAAACTCACCTGCAATTGTTACAAGAAGTACAGCTCCACCAAGTCCGGCAAAAGCACCTGAAATCATTACACTCATATACCGTATAAAGTAGACATTAACACCTGCTGCATCTGCTGCATGAGGGTGTTCACCACAGGATCGTAGTCTCAGGCCAAAAGCTGTTTTATATATAACAAGCCATGAAAGTAGGAGAATTAGTAATACAAGCCAGGTTGAGATATATGTTTGTGTAAAAAATAATTTCCCAATTATAGGAATTTTATGTAAGACTGGAATACTCATTCTGGAAAATCCACTTGTAATACGAATATTTCCACTTCCAGTCATAGTCCTTGCAATAAAAACAGTCAAGGCGCCGGCTATCATATTGATTGCTGTTCCACTAATAACCTGATCAGCGTTGAGATTAATACTGGCAAAAGCATGTAAAAGTGAAAATAAGGCTCCAAATACCATAGCAGAAAGAAGTCCAATCCAAATAGCACCTTCAGGTAGAATTGGCTGCAATGTCGAAATAGTTACGGCACTGGCAAACATACCTACAACCATAAGCCCTTCAAGTCCTATATTAACTACACCACTCCTCTCACTGAAAAGCCCACCAAGAGAGGTAATAAGTAATGGAATTGTAAAAGCTATGGCGTATGGAAAAATTTGTGTAAGTAATAACCACATCTTAATTTTCTCCTTTTACTTTTTTACGAACAACATTTATAGCCCTTTCTATTAGAATACTTGTTGCTGCAAAATAGATAATAGTAGCAATTATGGTATCTCCAATCTCTGGCGGAATAGAAGTCATGGCATTCATAAACCCCTTTCCTGAATGGAAAATACCAAAGAAAATTGAAGCAGCCATTACACCATAAGGGTTCAATCCACCCAGCAGAGCAGCTGCAATACCATCAAATCCCATTGTGGGAAGAACTCCTATCTGGATATTTGAAGCATACCCTACATAATAAGTAGCCCCACCCAAACCGGACAAAGCTCCTGCAATTACCATCGAAAGAATAATATTCCGATTTACTTTCATACCCGCATATTCTGCACCAAATCTATTATAACCTGCAGCTTTCAGCTCATAACCAAGAACAGTTTTATTGAGTATAACTGCTATTATTACAACTGCAACAACTGCAAGGAATAGTCCATAGTTAATAAAAGAGCCGTTAAACAGATCTGTAAGCCACTCTGCTTTTAACGATGCCGCGGAGGATATTGATCTTGATTCTGTTTCAAGAAACTCTCCCTTAAAAAAAGCTGGAACTGAATAATAGATAGTCCAGTATGCTATCCAATTCATCATAATTGTTGAAACAACTTCATGAACATTAAACCTGGCTTTCAATAATCCTGGTATAAAAGCCCATAAACCACCACCCAGCATTGCTGCAATAATCATGGTGGGAAGAAGAACTACTCTGGGAATATTAAAAGTTAGAGCTACAGCAGTAGCGAAAAGGCCACCTACCAACATCTGTCCGGAAGCTCCAATATTAAACAAACCAGTTTTAAAAGCAAAAGCTACAGAAAGCCCGGTAAAAATTAATGGTGTTGCAGTAGCCAGAGTATTCCCTATTCTCTCAATATTCATTAACCCGCCGCGAAACAGATATGAATATCCCAAAAATGGATTATTCCCTGTAAAAGCCATGAGAATTGCACCAGCAATCAACCCAAGCAATACTGAAATTAATCCTATATATATTTGTTTATTTATTTTTATTTTCAAGGAGTATCTCCTTTCCCTACACCAGCCATCATAAGGCCAACTTCATTTTCATTTGTCTCAGATGCCTTAACAACACCAACTTTTTCTCCACCGGCAATAATAACTATTCGATCCGATAGATCTAAAATTTCATCAAGCTCCAAAGAAACTAGTAAAACAGCTTTTCCATTATCTCTCTGCTCAACAAGTCTCTTGTGAATATATTCAATTGATCCTACATCCAGGCCTCTTGTTGGCTGAACTGCAATTAACAAGTTTGGATCATGATCGACCTCTCTACCAACAATTGCTTTCTGCTGGTTTCCACCGGACATCGATCGTGCAATTGTAACAGGGCCTTCACCTGATCTAACATCAAAATCCTCTATAATTTTATCAGCATGGCTCCTAATCTCACTCTTATTAAGGAATCCACTTGTGGAGTAAGGATTTCTATTGTAAATCTCAAGAACCATATTCTCTTCCAGAGAATAATCGAGAACAAGACCATGCTTGTGCCGATCTTCAGGAATATGGGCTATACCAGCATTTATTCGCTTCCTAATGGAAAAATCAGAAATATCTTTGTTATCAAGTAAGATAGAACCACTTTCAATTTTTGTTAATCCTGTAATAGCCTCAACAAGTTCTGTCTGACCATTACCATCAACTCCGGCTATTCCAAGGATTTCACCGGAACGTACTGTAAAAGAAAAGTTTTTGAGTGTAGGAACACCCTGATGTCCTATAACAGAAAGATCCTTAACATCAAGAACAACATCACCTGCTTCCTGCTCTTTTTTATCTACATTGAAAGAAACAACCCTTCCTACCATCATCTCTGCCATATCAGCTGTAGATTTATCTGCAACCTCAACAGTTCCAATCATTTTTCCACGACGTATAACAGTACATCGGTCGGCTACAGCTTTTATCTCTTTTAATTTATGTGTAATCAGAAGTATGGATTTACCCTCTTCTGTTAAATTTCGCATAATTTTAATTAGTTCCAGAATCTCCTGGGGAGTTAGAACTGCCGTAGGTTCATCAAAAATAAGAACTTCTGCATTCCTGTAAAGCATTTTCAGTATCTCAGCTCTCTGCTGCATTCCAACTGAAACGTTTTCTACTAAAGCATCAGGATCAACATTAAGCTTATATTTATCCGATAGTTCTTTTATTCTTTTAGAAGCATCTTTAAGATTTAAAAAAAGTCCATGTTTAGGTTCCAGACCTAATATGATATTTTCTGTTATTGTAAAATTGTGCACCAGTTTAAAATGCTGGTGAACCATCCCGATACCAAGATCATTTGCCTGATTCGGATTATGAATACTAACCTCCTGACCATTCACTTTGATCTGTCCTTTATCAGGCTTGTACAAACCAAAAAGAATACTCATAAGGGTGGATTTACCTGCACCATTTTCACCTAGAAGTGCATGAATTTCCCCTTTTTTAAGATTAATTGATATATCATCATTGGCTACAATTCCAGGAAATTCTTTTCTGATATTCAGCATTTCCACTATATAATCCATATATAACCCCGTAGAATCTGATTTTAATTTTTCAAATAGATATAATTAAAGATATATTATTAATTATTTTTCAAAATATAAAAATAAAGAGGGGTAGTTTTACCCCTCTTTATAAATAGAAATACTAATTATTTAATTAGACTTCCCTGTTCAGCAGCTACAACTATAGCACCTGATTTAATCTTGTCAAAAACTTCTGCAACTTTTGATTCTACAGAAGAATCAAGGTTAGGATTCTTAGCAGGAATACTTACACCATTATTGGCAGCATTAAAAATCAATGTTTCTCCACCAGGGAAAGTTCCACCAAGTTCTGCTTTAATCATATCATAAGCAGCAATATCAATTCTTTTCATAGCAGATGTAAGAATTATTGATTTTTTACCATCAAAAATACCATCAGCATACTGGTCTACATCAACACCAACTATCCATACTTCTTCACCTGATTTTGCACGTGATTTAGCTTCGTTTATAGCACCAACACCAACTCCACCAGCTGCTGCAAAAATAACGGAAACGCCCTTATCATACATCTGTGCAGCTAACTGCTGACCAGCAGCTACATCACTGAAAGTACCCTGATAGATGATATTTTCTGCATTTAAAACAATTTTTGTACCTAAATTATCGTTTGCATATGCAACACCCTGCTGGAATCCCCAGTTAAATTTCTGTACAGGTGGAATTTCCATACCACCGATGAATCCCATTTCCCCATCTTTTATCTGAAGAGCAGCTGCAACACCAGCTAAAAATCCGGATTCATTCTCTGCAAAGAAAATTGAAACTGTGTTTGACGCTGTATTAAATACGCTGTAATCTGCATTATGTGGAGCACCATCAATAAGAACAAATTTAGCATCTGTATACTTATCCTGAGCTGCAAAAATTGTTGTTTCAAATTTAAACCCTGGAGTAACCATAAATCTAAATCCGGCATCGTACAGATTTCCGATCTCTTTCACATAATCTGCTTCTGTTGTTCCAACAGGTTTAAGATATTTTGTAGAAATGTCCATATCTTTTTCTGCTTCGAGAATTCCTTCCCATGTACCCTGATTAAACGATTTATCATCGATTGATCCGGAATCGGTAACCATACCTACTTTCAGTTTTTCGACTACTGGTGCTTCTTCAGTTTTCTTGGCACATCCAGCAAGAAAAACTGCAGCAACTAAAACTGCAATAATAATTTTTTTCATTTCTTTTTCTCCTTTAATTGATTATCGTAACATTAACTTAGTATAATCCACTTGTCAAGAAAGTCAATTGATTTGTTAATTTTTTAACAATTCTATTCAACTGGATCTGTCATTACAAATTCAACACGCCTATTTCTTCCCCATACAGTTTTATCGGTAACAGAAACAACAGGAAACTGCCCTCCAAAAGCTTCAGTACTTATTTTAGATTCTGATAATCCCCTCTGCACCAAAGCATCTTTTACAGCTAATGCTCTTCTCGCTGTCAAAGGAAGCAATATTTTTTCTTCTCTGTCCTCCCTGGGGCCATCAAGGTAAATATTCAGGGCATGACCTTCCAGTGTAAGTCCATAGACAGGATACTTCTTATATATTGCAGCTACCCGATCAAGAGAATCATTGTTTACTTTCAGTTGATCAGATCCGGCAGATGCCAAAGAATGTTTATAGGCACCAAAAATTATATTAGGGACAGAAAGATATTTTTTGCCATCTTTTATAACTAAAAGAATATCCAATGGTATATCTTTTTCAAATACAGACTCATTTCCACCCAGATCAATAACAGTAAGTTTCAATACAAAATCAGGATTATCTATGGAAATTGTTGCTCCTCCATTAGATTCAGCACTATTCCATGTAATATCCCCGGTCGGATCACCGGATCCAGAGTAGGACCTGATAATATCTCCTTCAGCATTTAAGACATCCATTGACCAGTTAGAAATATCAGTATTATCCAATACCTTGAGGGTTACATAGACTTCCCCTTCTACTTCATCATCAGAAGATACAGCAAAAGGATTTGCAGCCACACCTACATGAATTTCAGGAGCTGTTGTATCAAGTACAAATCTATCTGAAAAAGCCTCGACATAGTCTCCTTTTAGATAAGAAGCAGATAATTTTGCACTATAAGAACCTTCTGGTGCTGCAGATATTCTTCCATCAGAATCTACAGTTGAACCATCCCAAATAAGTTCAGGAGGAAGATTATCAAAACCATTAATTTCATTTACAACATTTTTATCAGAATCAAGAATATCCAATGTCCAACTGTCTAAATTATAATCCAGATTAGTATCTACTAGAATAATCATAGAATCACTTGATCCATCATTGTCCGGAGAAAACCCTTTTGCAGTTTTTAAAGCAATAGAAACTGGGTCCCGATCTATATTTAAGGAATAAGGATCAATTTCAATACTGTTTCCTGCTAAATCTGTAAAGGTGGCTATTAGAGTATAAGTTCCATTATCTACTCCCGATCCATCCACATCTGTGCCATCCCAAATTATAAGAGAAGTAGTTTCATCAGAACTTGTAGAAACTATCTCATTCCCCTGATTATCCAAAATGGAACCTACCCATTTAACCTTACTATCAGATTTAAAACGGATTTCAACTGTATCTTTAAGGCCGTCTCCATTAGGTGAAAAAACAGGATTAGTAACTGATACAGATATTTCAGGTACACTCAAATCTATAGAAAAAGGTTCCAATGCTGTGGGCCTGTTGCCATTTATATAATTTACAATATTAATGAAGCTATAATTACCCTCTGGCATTGGGTTCCCATTTGAATCAGTTCCATCAAATATTATTTCTTCAGGAACTGCATCTGTGCCTGTAACCTGCCAAAAAACATCCCCATCAGCATTCCTTATCTGCCATTCCCAGGACGCTATGCCCTCTTTTACAGCCTGATCCAGATAAACAGTCATAAAATCATTTTGACCATTCCCATCTGGAGATATAGCCGGATTATCAATTACAAGTTCAATTGTTGTTACAGTCATATCAAGTATAAGACCGTTCAAAACTATAGAATCAGATTCGTTCCCGGCTTCATCAACAGAAGAAAGAGTGTAAGAATAAGTACCCTCAGAAACTGCGGCTCCGTTATTATCCGTACCATCCCATACAACTTCACCAGGAATTGCATTTTTAAAGGAAAATGATTTAATAATATTATCATCATTATCCAAGATTGAGGCTTCCCACAGAGCTTCTTCTGTTGCTTTTGTATGACTTATACTAATTGTATCAAGAAAATCATCATCATTAGGAGAAAAAATCAAACTGGAAGGTTCTACAATTATAGCTTCCGGCTTACGAACATCTACTACAAAAGCATCTACATCAATATCCTTCCTGTTTCCGGAAGAATCCACTACCCATAATTTAACATCGTAACTACCATCTGAAACAGTATTTCCATCCAGGTCTGATCCATCCCAGGAGATCGACCTCTCCAGAGTAAACTCACTGTAGCCTCTGAATATTGATGAAAACCATCCTATATCAGATTTTTCGGTTTCAATAATTTCTTTCATAACAGTTCCAGATGAATCAAGAATCTGCAATCCATACTCGGGCACATATCCTTCATCACTTTTTACATATACTTTTACAGAAAAAGAGAGAACAGCTGTATCCTGAACTCCATTTGAATCGGGAGAAAAATATTGTGTACCTGAAGTTATAGGTGGAACATCAGGCATCTCCTTATTACCACCAGCAAATAATTGACCTGCCGCTAAAAATATTATTAGTAAAGCTAAAAAATATTTTGATGACCCTGATAATTTCATAT
>JAOZPU010000008.1:29483-36690 GCA_029932585.1 Spirochaetia bacterium
ATATATTAAATCTATCTTGTTACCTGGTTTATTTCCAATAATTATCGATTTTTTAAAAAGAGCAATGGATTCTTCCAAATTTTTCTTATCATTAACATAAAAATCGGCAAGAACATCCCCTTTTCTTACAGAATCTCCAATTCTTTTTTTGAGCCAGTAACCAACAGCAGGATCTACAACATCTGTCTTTTTTGTCCGTCCTGCTCCCAGAAGAAGTGCAACCATACCCATATTCTCAGTATTCATAGACTGAATATATCCATCTTCCTCTGCTTTTACCTCTATAATACTCTTCGCAGAAGCAAAAAGGCCAGTATTATTAATTACTTCGGAATTACCACCCTGCATCTCTATCATCTGGCCAAATCTCTTTAAAGCGTCTCCATTACTAATTACCTGATTAATTTTCGCCATAGCTTCCTCTTCGGTAGAATAAATCTCTCCAAGAATAAGCATTTTAGAAGCAAGAGCACATGAAACTGTTTTTAAGTCCCCCTCATGCTTCCCGGCTAAAATTTCAATTGCTTCAATTACTTCTAAAGCATTTCCAACAGCATTTCCAAGAGGTTGATTCATATCTGTAACCATAGCTATGGTCTCTTTTCCTGATAAAGTACCAATATCAACCATCATTCTTGCAAGCTCCACAGCACCCTCAACATCTTTCATAAAGGCACCACTTCCCATTTTTACATCCAAAACTATTTTATCACTACCGGATGCAAGTTTTTTACTCATTATACTCCCTGCAATAAGAGAGACATTATCTACTGTGCCAGTGACATCTCTAAGGGCATATAGTTTTTTATCTGCAGGAACAAGATTTCCAGTTTGACCAATAACAGCTACACCACATGTATTAACTATTTCAGCAAATCGTTCCATAGTTTGAGAAATATTAAGGCCCGGAATAGATTCGAGTTTATCAAGAGTTCCACCTGTGTGACCAAGACCCCGTCCGGACATCTTTGCCACTAATCCTCCGGCAGCAGCTACCAGGGGTCCTACAATAAGAGTAGCTGTATCTGCAACTCCACCAGTAGAGTGCTTATCTACTTTAATTCCATTTATTGCAGAAAGGTCTATTGTATCACCGGAATTTATCATAGCCATTGTTAGATCTGTAGTTTCCTGTTTGTTCATACCCTGAAAGCAAATAGCCATTAAGAGTGAAGAAACCTGGTAATCAGGAATATCTTCTGAGACATAATTATCTATAAAAAAATCAATCTCTTCTTTAGATAGAATACCACCTCTTTTTTTCTTAATAATAAGATCTATTATTCTCATTTTATATTCTCCTTAATATTCGGTTTCAAATTATGTTAAAATAATACCACGATGATGATTAAAAGACTATAGAAAAGCTGTCAAGATTAATTTTCATTTTTTTTGATTTGCATTTTATCTGCTGATGAAGTACTCTGTACTACGGGTAAATAAGTGAAAGGATCTATTCTTCTGCCTTTGGTGCAGATACTTTTAATAATTATAATTAGTACTCTACTTTGTTTGGGAATATATCTGTTTATGTTCAACAACAGTTATGGTCCTGAAGCTTCTCTCAACTTTGGAATATTTATCAGCTATTTACCTTCAATTTTACTCGATATTTTTCCAATAACTGTATTAATGAGTGTTATTCTTTCGCTAATCAATACCCTAAAAACACCAGCTAACAGAGGATTTGCAGCATTATTTACATTAATTACAGCAAGTATTATCTATTTTGGAGGTTATACAGGACTGTACATTCTAAATGATAATTCAACTCCCAGTCCTATTAAAAAAGCAAGTCACCTGTATATAGAAAAAATAAATCCCCTGGCTAATTCAAAATTATTTATAAATTCAAAATCTACAGCAATAGAAATAAAAACTAATTTAAATAGTTCTTCTTTTAATATTATAACAGATTTTAACCAAAATATTGATATTCAACCTGAAAATCCATTTTTTACTGAAATATTTAACCCACCTAAAATATTTCAAAATTTACTAAATGATCTAAAGATTTTTAATAGGACAATAAAAGATATTTACGAAAAATCTCAATTTTTGTTTATGACAACCGTACTAAGCCATATTGCATTTGCAATTGGATGCTGGACAATAATTAAACTATCCAGATGGCCTTTTTTAAATGGTCTTTTATCTATAGCAGTTATCAGGTTTTTTCCAGCTTACTACAGACTTAGTTATAGCGATTTAACTCAAAAAGCCGTTGGATTTCTACAGACAAGCAATGCAGCAGAGTTAGCCCCTGTGGCAATACTTATTGTAACTGCTCTGCTACTTTTTCTATGGGATATTTTGTTTTTAAAAAATAAAAATATGGTAAATAAAAATGGATAAGCTACCCCAAAAAACTTTTATTATTATAATCAGTTTTTATTTTGCAGCTTTTATCTATTTTTTTATATTCTCTATTTTTAATTTTTCAAGTGTAAATATAGTAGGGGAAACTATATCTAATCCGGAATTACACAGTCTGAATATTGATTTATCCATACAAAGGGAAAAACCTGAATCTGAAATTCAGATTCTATCTAATTTTAAAATTAGTTGGATTTTATCCAATTCAGTCAGACTTTTTATACAATACCTGCTTCCTATTCAGAGCACTGCATTGATACTTGCTTTCTCTTTAATATTCCCCTGGAAACTTGGTCCCCAGGGGCTTCTTTCTCCATTTACAGACGTAATAGGAAAAAGTATTTTTCTTTTCCTTATACTAACTCTTATTTTTTCAGGTTTAACAGAGGGAGTCCTTCCTGGAACTCTAAAAAAACAATCTGAACAACTTTATTTAACTGAAATAGCAATAGATTACTTTGAAAAAGCTAACAACATCTTATCCTCAGAAAATGAAGATAAAAATTATAGTATTATAATTGAAATGCTAAATGCCTATTTGCGTATTGATCCAAAAAATCCTGTTGTAAAAGATACCCTGGACTGGGCTGTAAGTATTGGTGAGATAAATAATATTGATACTTCTAATTCTGAAAAAAATGCAAGTCCACCAAATGAATTAAACAATAAAAAAGCCGCTGATTTAATTATAAAAGCATCTGATTATTTTAAAAAGGAAGAATATTTTTCTGCACTCTACTATGCAAATTTAGCTTTTAATCTTGATAAATCAAGACCTGAAGCTCAAAGAATTGCTGCTGAGTCCAGAGAAGCTATACGATCTCAGGAACCCGATAATTCAGAAATTGAGGCAAAGAGATATTATGCACAAAAAAGATTAGGATTTGAGACCCTGAATGAAGGGAACTCAATTGATGCGTATTATATTTTTAAAGATCTTTCAAAAGATTCTACTAAGGATAAAGATGTACAGGAATTTCTTAACCGATCTTTGGAGGAGATATCTGATAAATCATTTTTTATTGATGAAGCAGAGAAATATCTAACTGTACCTGGAATAGATAATATTGTATTTCTTAACAATCCACAAACACTGATATATATTAATAAAATGATTCTTCTGGATGAAAGTAAAGCTTTTTTCTTTGATATCGAAGTTGTAAAATTTGATAAGTTCAATAACATTGAAAAACATTTCACAGCACCATATGGAAAGTATAATGCCGAATCCAAATCAATTATAATGTATGCCATTGATAGAAATTATAGCAATAAAAGTTATAAACCAGTTTATATTACAGGGACAGAAAGCGAACCCTATAACATAATTCAAAAACTTTCTCCTAATCTAATAGATCTGAACTATCTTGGACAGTCGCTTCATTCAATTAATTTTATGAATATTATTGAACTATATAATTACGGATCAATTTTAAATAATTCTGGATATATAAAAGAACCTGTACAAATACTACTGCTGGAAAGAATTGCCAGTCCATTTACATTTTTAATTGTTTCTTTTTTATCTATCAGTCTGGGATGGTTACTTAGAATACGCAAGTATACATTCCCACTATTTGCACTATTATTCATACCAGTAATTACTTATCTTATATATAATATTCTTTCAATTTATGAATTTGGTATAGATTTAATTCTTGGTTATTCTCTTTTAAAAATAGGATTCTACCCGGCGCTGATTATATTATTAGTTACCCAGGCATTTTTTCTATTTTTATCTATGGTCTCTATAGCAAGTCAAAAGGACTGAAAACTAAACCCTCTCTATTTTTGCACCTAAAGATTTTAGTTTTTCAGCAAGTAGTTCATATCCCCGTTCAATTTGATAGACATTCTGAATTTCACTCTTACCTTCTGCACACAAAGCAGCAATAACCATAGCCATACCAGCTCTAACATCCGGAGAAACTAACTGTGCTCCTCTTAACCGTGCCGGGCCGCTAACAACAGCCCGGTGAGGGTCACAAAGAATTATCCTTGCACCCATACCAATCAATTTATCCACAAAAAACATTCTGGATTCAAATAATTTCTCATGTATAAGGACAGTACCTTCTACCTGAGTAGCAACAACAGTCATAATACTTGTTAAATCTGCTGGAAATCCCGGCCATGGGGCATCATCAATTTTAGGAATCATCCCACCCAGTTCAGGGCTCACTCTCATGTCCTGTCCTGAAGGGATTCTAATAGTGGAGCCTTCTGTTTCCCAATGTATGCCCAATTTATGAAAAGCAATTTTTGTCATTTGCAGATGTTCAGGACCTGCCTTCTCAATTTCAAGCTCACCTCTTGTTACTGCTGCTAATCCTATATAAGAGCCTACTTCCATAAAATCAGAACCTATCTCGAACTCGGTTCCTCCCAGTTTTTTAACCCCATCTATATGGAGTATATTAGAACCGATTCCAGTTATTTTTGCTCCCATAGAATTAAGCATATTACAAAGGTCCTGAACATGGGGCTCACTTGCAGCATTCATGAGAGTAGTTTTACCAGATGCCATGGATGCAGCCATTATTGCATTTTCTGTTGCAGTTACCGAAGCCTCATCCAGAAATATATCAGTACCTACAAGTTTATTTGAATTTAGCTTGAATAATCCATCTATCTCTATTTGTACGCCTAAAGCGGAAAAAGCAAGAAAATGGGTATCAAGTCGACGCCGGCCAATAACATCGCCCCCTGGTGGAGGAAGTATAACTTTCCCGGTTCTTGCCAATAGAGGTCCGGCAAATAGAATTGAAGCACGTATATTACTTGCATGTTCTGCAAGTATTTCTGAGGATTTTATATTATTGGTTTTAACACTGTATTCCCCATGACTCTTTCGTTTTACCTGTACTCCAAGAGATTTCAGAACCTCAAACATTACATGTACGTCTTCAATTTCCGGAATATTTTTTAAGATAACTTCACTATCAGTAAGAAGAGTAGCAGCAATACATGGAAGAGCTGCATTCTTATTGCCACTTGCTTTTATTTTGCCCTTTAAAGGAAAACTACCTTCAATTATATATTTGTTCATTAAGGTACTTTAACTTAAGAAGCCTGAGTTTACAACCGGTTGCTGAGTGATTTTATTCCAGATAAAATGAAAACTGCTGCTTTTGAAAGGGATTGGGGTTCATAAGTATTCTTACTGTTCGTATAAAACTGTAACCATCAGTACATACAAATCTAACATTTAAATTGCATATATTGAGAGTATTATTCCCTGGGGTATAAGGATTTTCTAATATTGAAGGAAATATTATAGATTGTATTTTACTGCAATCTTCAAAATTATCACTCTCAGAATTACTTCCCGGAACAGGACGAAAAATTCGACTTAGCCAATCAGAATATTTTTTACTGGAATTTCTATACTTTAGCAGATCACCAGAATTCAAACTATATATGAAAAATTCTTCTTTTTGATCAAAGGCTAAATAAAGCCCTGACTGTTCCAGAAAAGCATTGAGATTTCGAACAATATTTGTACTAAGATATTCTCTGTATTCCTTACCATTCCACCTGTACCAGGTTAGATATGTTTCATAACCCGTACCTTCTTCAAGACCATCTTCCCATTCAACAATATCAAGGACATTATTTCCATCAATATCAGATGTTATACTATGAGATGAAATATTTTCTGTCATAGAAAACAAAGAAAATTTGTTATAAGTGGAGAATATTATCCATTCACTATTCAGCCCCTTAAGTGCCTGAAATGAAATATTAATTCCGAGTGGAATAATATCGCCTTTTTTTAACTGGAAAACTGAAAAATCACTAAGAACATCACTTGAGCCAATGGGTATTCGATACATAGAAATCATACTTCCCTTAAGTTGAAGATAAACAGCCAGAAAAAAGTCCACTTCCCGGGAATTATCTTTTAATAGATTAGAAACATCAGATAAATTAGTAAACCCTGCATCAAGACCTTCTCGATTCTTTACAACCAGAAAAAATGCATCCCTGTAACCATTCTGATCAAGGTCACTAAATATAATTCTAATACGACCATTATCGTTTGTAACCGGAAGAAAGGATCCAGGTATTGTATTAAGTAAAATTCGCTCTATCTCGCTATCTGTAAGTTGTGGGAAATTTGCAGGTAATAAATTATCTACTTCCTGTTCAGAATTTTGCAATTCTAATGTTTCACCAGGTGAGACTGCTTCTTCGATGGTAGAAGGTAGTACAGGTAAAACCTTCTCAGTATTCTGTAGAGGTATAGATCTACAGGAAATTATTAAGGTAACAATTAGTAATAGAAGCATTAAGGATAGTGTATTTATAGTATTTCTACCTCTCACTTTGATCCTCCATTTTGATAAATAATATACCTTTAAAAAATAAAAAAATAAACCATAATGATTACCAATTTAGAAATATAGCAAAAATACAGATACTTAAATGAATCAAATAGTTGCATTCTGCTATAAAAATCTATATATTATAATTATATACTTTAATAAAGGATAATCAAAAATGGCAACAGCAGTGCGTATATCTGAATCTCTTGTTCAAAATGCACGAAAGTACAGTAAAATTGATCATAGATCTTTAACAGGACAAATCGAGCATTGGGCAAGTATTGGAAAATGTGCAGAGGAAAATCCTGATTTAACTTATGATCTTATTAAAGAAATCTTTATTGGAATTGAAGAATTAAATTCAGGTGAAAAAACTGAATATAAATTTGGATAAATGAAAATTTATCAATCCCGATCTTTTACAAATAAGATAAAAAAACTTACCAAAAATCAAAAAGCTGAACTTGATTCATCAATTAAAAAAATAATGCTAAATCCCCTCA
>JAOZPU010000008.1:36700-42110 GCA_029932585.1 Spirochaetia bacterium
AGAAAAAAAAGGCGATTTAAAAGATATATTTATTTATAAGTTTAAAATAAATTCAGCATTATATTTATTATCTTACCGTATATCTAAAAATGAAATAGAATTAATTATGCTGGGTTCTCATGCAAATTATTACAGAGAATTAAAATCATATCTTAATAATAGATAAAAAGGTAAATAGTTAAATGAAAACTAAATCACTTGAGCTTCAATTTGAAAACAAAACAATCTTTTCCAGCAATGGTAAATGGTTGTATCCATTATTTGATCTTGAAATATTTCTTCAGGATAATGACTATAATATTTCAGAATTAACACTATTTGATAAAATAATTGGCAAAGCATCAGCATTGATGATAATTCGTCTGGGAATAAAAAAAATTAAAGGCGGTATTGTAAGCAAACCTGCTGAAAAAGCTTTTAAAGATTGGAATATAGAATACCAGATTGAAACACATGTAGATTATATAGATTGTAAAACCGAAAAATTACTATTAAATATATCTGATCCTGAAGAAGTTTATAAAATCATTAAAAAAAGAGCCGGAGTGTAATCTCCGGCTGTTTTTAATTTAAAGTAAAATAGAATTAAAATCTACCCACAACAAATTTCTCTTGCCACAGATTCTGCTGCAACTATAGCAGGATACATTGTTGGAGCAGCAGTTAATAGCGGATGTGTACCAAACTGAACTGTTACAAGATCAACAGCTGTCATTCCCTGTTGTATAGCCAAACCAAGAATATTAATCAACTCACCTGCCGATTTTCCTGTAGCTACCTGTGCTCCCAATAGAACCCCTTCACTCTTTGAAAAAACAAGTTTAACAGTTTGTGCTGACTTATCCGGAATAGTACCAGGGTGTCTGTCTGTTGCAGTAAACTTTCCAATTTTTATCTCAAAACCTTCATTTCTTGCAGTTTTTTCTGTAATTCCAGCAGCACCAATTGCCAATCCATCAATGGCTGAAGAAAATATTGAGATATTCCCTTTATTCTGTTTAATAAGCCTAATACCAAAAAGATTCATTCCTGCAACACGGGCATCAAAGGTGGCAGTAGATGCAAGCATTAGTTTTGTAGCTTTTCTGGTAAAAAAATCTTTATGCTCAGCACAGTCACCTGCTGCAAATACATCAGTTGTCGATGTCCGCTGGTATTCATCAGTCCAAATTGCATTGTATCTGCCCATAAAAATTCCAGCCTGAACAGCAAGTTCAGTATTAGGTCTATACCCAATAGAAAGAATAACTGCATCCGCCTTCAAAATATCCCCATTATCCAGTTCAACAGATGTTACATGACCATTTTTACCAACAATCCTAACAACTTTACTGCCAGTACTTATTTTTAAACCTTTTGAAACTAACTGAGTACTAACAATCTCTGAAATATCTTCATCAAAAGCCAATGGCAAAACACTGTTCATGGCTTCTACAAGGGTTACATTCTTTCCCTCCTGGCGAAGTTCATCACTCATCTCTACACCAATAAATCCTGCTCCAATAACAACAATATTGGCTGCTTTAGAAATTGGTTCCATAATTTTTTTAAGATAATCATAATCTTTTGGTATAATATAAACACCTTCATTTTCAATACCTTCCACAGAAGGAACAAAAGGAGTTGAACCAGTTGCAAAAACAAGCTTGTCATATTTTATTTCATTTTTTTCTGTTAGTATTTTTTTATCTTCTACATCAACTTTCTTTACTTCCTCTATAAGAAACTCAACACCAAGTTTTTTTAAAGGGTCTATTCCCATCTTATTATCATCAATTGAGTTTAAAGTTGAGAAAATGTACGGAATGCCACAGGGAACCAAAGATATCTCTTCTTTTCTAATTATAAGTACACTTTTACCAGGATGTGATAATTTTGCAGTCTTCCCAGCAATAAGACCTGCTGCAGATCCACCAATAATAACAACATCATATTTCATAAACACCTCCAATTGAACTATAAAAACTAAATACAGCATGTATGAACACTGTAATTTCCTCTATAGATAGAATATACTACTTTAATTTAATTAAAGTAAGTGTTTATTGAGTATTTTTTCACAATATTTTAATTTTTATTACATATAATTACATATATATATCTTTTAAACTATACCTCTGGTATATCCTCCATCTTTTTATCCTCATCTATTTTAAATTTATCAACCTCACTCTCCAGAGAGATTGATGCGGAATCCAGGGTATTTGTTAACTTAGTTAATTCATTTAATGCCAGTGAAATTTCCTCTGTACCAGATGATATCTCATCCATTGATCCAAGGGCTTCTGAAGAAACTCTGGTAATTAATTGCATTGATTTTACAATAGATAGAGTTCCGGTGGACATCTTTGAAGATCCATCCTTAACCTCTACTGTTATATTATTTAATAACTGCATTGCCTCAAGAATCTGCTCCCCACCTTTTGAGAGTTCAAGAGTAGAGGTATCAATCTCCGCAAGAGCATGAGACACCTGAATTACCTCTTTTAAAATCTCATCAAATGCAGATCCTGTAGCCTTACTTGAACTTGCAGCAGCTACAATTTTACTAACAATCTCGTTTAACTCATTACCAATGCCCCTTGCATTTTCTGCAGAAGTTTCAGCAAGTTTCCTTATTTCATCTGCAACAACAGCAAACCCTTTACCCGCATCTCCTGCATGTGCAGCTTCGATAGCAGCATTCATAGATAGAAGATTTGTTTGGGATGCAATTCCATTTATAACATCAACCATTTCTGAGATAACACTTATGCTGCTATTAACATCGTTAACAATTTTAGTGGTATCAGCGAGTTTCTCCCCACCGACTTTAGTTATAGTTACTAGATTATCAGTAGCTTCTTTCTTATTTCTTGTAATTCCTGCAACATTTACTAAAGAAGCAACCATTTCATTAATAGCCGCAGTAGATTCCTCTACTGCACTTGACTGATCCTCTATCTGATTACCGAGGTTACTAATAACTTCCTCAATCTGATTTACCGATTCAGAAGTTGAATATATACTTTCATCCAGAGTTGTAAATTGATTTTTTACCCCTGTAACATTTGCTGAAATTTCTACTACTGCAGCTGCTGTTTGTTCTGCTGTTGCAGAGAGAGACTCCTTTACATCCACAGTCTTAGTGGTAGCATTTTTAATATTTCCTACAATAGATTTCATATTATGCAGAAAACCATTAAAGCTTTCCGCAAGTTCACCTATCAAATCTATGGATACCACGTCCAGATCTCTAGTTAAATCACCATTCCCCCTGGAAAGATCCACCAGCATATTTTTAATCTTTGAAAGAGGTTTAACTACTACCCAAGTTACAATAAAATATATAATAAGTGACATTATGACAAAACCTATAAAAAATATTATTAAAAAAGTACTCATCATAGACTGAAATGGAGCAAGATAGGGATCAACATTGGATAGACTGCCATAAATATTCTCACCCGAATATTTATACGTAATAAGGTGTTCACCATCGTCATCTTTAAAAATAAAGTTTCCATTACCTTCTTGACTGTTTAGTAACTGTTCCCCCCATACAAACTCTTTTACATTCTTACCAATATATGCATCAATTGGATAATTTTTAATTATTCCGTCTCTGGAAATAATAAAAGGATACCCCCCAAAATTATCCACCTTGAATTTTTTTATGGCAATCTGAAGGTCATAATTTCTTTGTGCAACCCCTATTTCCTCTGGTGTTACACCTATTTGGATTATACCCGGTCGCTTTATACCGGCTACACCAACATATTGAAAGAGTACATTATCTGCACCCCGGGGCTGAGGTTCCTGTGCCAACTCATAGTAGGGATCTGTTAAGGCAGTAAGGAAGGGAATTGTCTGATCGGAAGTATGAAAATCAAAACCATAAAAATCAGGGACATTGCCCCATCTAATGACGCCATCTGCATCTGTAACATGTATCTCATCAATTCCAATATCCTCTGCAAGCTTTTGAAAATTTTCTGCACTTCTGTCAAATTTGTCGTTTTCTACAACAGCCCTCACAGAACGTGTAATTCTTAAATAATTACCATTCATACTGGACTTTAGAAGTTCGAATGAAATTTCATATTCTGCTGCATTCTGCATAAATACAGATAGAGCAACATCCGTTTTTTCTTCCATTGCATCCATTAAAATATTTTTAAAGGAAATTTTTGAAATAAAGAAAATAGTTGAAAAAGCTAGTGCAAATATAATTATCATTGGAAAAGTAAATTTTGTTTTTAAGCCAAGTTTCATATAAACCCCTTATTTTTAATTTACAGACTAACCAAATTACTACTAAAACTCTAATTTGTCTATAACATCTATGTACCATACATTGTAATAATTCTACTTGCAAGACTGACAAATCAGTATTATTCTATATTTATCAATACAATAAATAAAATCAAGGGAATAAAATGAAAAACAAACTTATTGCTACTATTTTTATAATGTTTATAGCCACCGGGACATTATTTGCAACAGAAAGCTCAACTGTTTTTGGTGCAGCAGGCGCTTATTATTTCGATGATAACAAAGGTTACAATTTAAATAATGGCGACTTTGCACCTGTTACATACACAAAAATACCAGCAGAAGATGATACAAAAAGAGCTCTTGGTAGTGGATGGGGTGGAGCAGAGGCAAAGGCATCAATAACCCATAAAATTAAAGTACCATTTATGCAGGGAACTGGAACTTTAACAGCTGACAATAACATTCTTTATCAGTTTAAAGGAGAATTATCACCTGTATCAATTAATACAATTGCATCTGCAACACTTACTCCTATAGCCTTCCTTAACTTCCAGGCCGGAACACAGCTTGGGACAGGATGGAATTTCTTTGGAATCAATGGCCTTGGATTAAATAGTGATGGTAATCCTCTTGAAACTAATATACCGGGTATTGTTTCCAAATCCTGGCTTTCCGGAACCTTTCAATTTGACATCGGGGCTGTAATTCCCGGAGAATGGACACATGTAATTATGGCAGCAACAGCAAAGGGTGAATATAAACATTTTTCAGCTGCACAAGTTGGTGATGCATGGCAGTATGAAGCAGATGCAGGAGAGAACTTTAATGGCTTCAGCTTTTTAGGTACCTATTTTCTGGGTTACCAATTGCCATATAAATTTAATACTGTTGGGTTTTTAGTAGAAACAGAACAGATGCTGGGTTCTAACACTGAATTATCTACAGAAGATCTAAGAAACTGGGGATCAGACTTTACACAAGTAACATTTGGCCCTCTTGCTAATATTCAGTTAACAGAAGACAGCAGTCTGGTTATTCTTGTTCAGTTTAGAACCGAAAAACTCTTTTCCACAGATACTATTGATGAAAACTACTTTAGAAACAGAGAATATACTGGATCCTATATTGATTTTAGAAGAATTGCATTTTCCTA
>JAOZPU010000071.1:0-2944 GCA_029932585.1 Spirochaetia bacterium
AATCCATCTACGGGTTGTCCATCGTTCTGCTGTGTATTCACTTTGATGAGGATCATAACCACTGATAATGTAGGCGTCTAATTTCTCTGTTACCATGACTTCTCTTAATTTTTGTATACGCTCATTAATCACTATAGTCTCCCCTTGATCCATCCAGTCTTTTTTCATTTTTAATTTTTATGGGATTTATTTCCCGAATTTCTTTCAAAATCAATGCAACGGCAGGACAAATTGTTGAATTCGTCAATGTTATATCAAATAATTTATACATATTTTTACTATCTGTATGAGGGTATTCTCTACATGCTTTAGGCCTTACATCATATATAAGACAGTAATTATCACTACCAAGAAACGGACAGGGCATGGTTTTAAAGACCCAGTCACCATCTTCATCACGCCGAAGATAATTTGCTTCAAATACAGCGGGTTTTATCCTTAAAGACTTTGATATTCTTGCAATATCCCTGTCTACAAGCATAGGTCCTGTTGTAATACAGCAATTAGCACAATCCAGACAATCAATCTTTTCAAATACTTTCTCATGATACTTTTGAAAAAGTGTATCAATATTTTTTTTCTTTAAATGTTTCAGCATCTTTTTATTAGCAGGAAGATCTATTTTTGCCTGTTCAAGCAAATCTTTATATATTTTATTCATAACAAACATCTAACCTTTTTTTCTTAATTTAAATACACCTTAATTATAGTATCACACCAATGTTTGTCAACAAATCATTAAAAACTCATTCAATGTTAAAAATCAAAATAAGAATTTCCACCTTCCTCTTGATTTTGTAAAAACTATGTTGTATTTCTAGGGTATAGATACGCGTAGGAGTATTAAATGGAATTCCCCCGATCAGCTGGAGTGTTACTCCACCCAACATCTCTTCCTTCAGATTACTGTATTGGAGAACTAGGTTCAGAAGCATTTAACTTTGTTGATTCTCTTGAAAAATCAGGAGTCAGTCTTTGGCAAATTCTTCCACTTGGACCTACAGGATATGGTAATTCCCCCTATGCCGCATTATCAGCATTTGCCGGGAACCCCTTCCTTATAAGCCTGGAAAAACTACATAATGATAGTTATTTAAGTGACGAAGATCTAAAATCCTATCCTGGATCTGATCCTGGGAAGGTTGATTTTAATCTTGTAACAAACTGGAAAGTTCCTTTATTAGAAAAAGCAGCAAAGAACTTCCTTAAAAAATCTTCTGTAAGCTCAAAGAAAGATTTTAAAAGTTTCTGTAAAAATAATTCAGAATGGCTAAATGACTTTACACTTTTTGTAACAATTAAAGAACATTATGACCGTAAAGCCCAGAAAGAAAATGCCCCGGATTCCAGATGGAACTATTACTGGGACAAAAAGATAATTCTAAAACAAAAAAAAGCTGAATCTGAGTGGATTCAAAAATATCAGGATCAAATTGAAATTAAAAAAATTCTCCAGTATTTCTTTTTTACCCAATGGAACAATCTAAAAAAATATGCAAACAGCAAAGGAATAAGTATTATTGGTGATATACCAATTTACGTTGCTGCTTGCAGTTCTGATCTCTGGAGTAATAGGAAGATGTTTCATGTTGATAAAGATGGACACCAGACTGTAGTTGCAGGAGTACCACCAGATTATTTCAGTGAAACAGGGCAATTATGGGGGAACCCCATCTACAAGTGGAAAAAACATGAAGAAGATGGTTTTTCCTGGTGGATAAGTAGAATTCAGGGAATGTTAAAAATGGTAGATATTGTCAGAATTGATCATTTTATTGGACTTGAAGCCTATTGGGAAGTTCCTGCAGATGCACCAACAGCACAAACAGGGAAATGGGTTAAGGCTCCGGGAAGAAAAATGTTTGAAACATTAAAAGAAAAACTTGGCGACCTGCCAATTATTGCTGAAGATCTTGGTGTTCTTACAAAAGATGTTGAAGCCTTAAGAGATGATTTTGATTTCCCGGGTATGAAAATTCTTCAGTTTGCATTTACATTTGATAATAATGGTGTCCAGGACAGTAAAAACATGTTCCTGCCCTTTAATTATTCTTCAAATACAGTTGTTTATACAGGAACACATGATAATGATACTACCAGAGGCTGGTATAATTCGATAAGCGAAAGAGAAAAAGATCTTGTTCGAAGATATTTTGCCAGATCTGACAATGATATTGTATGGGACCTCATAAGAGAAGCTCTCTCTTCCGTTTCTAGCTATGCAATTATTCCCATGCAGGATATTCTTGATAAGGATACTGAATGCAGAATGAATACCCCATCTACCCTGAAAGAAGAAAACTGGTCATGGAGAATGTCAAAAGAAGATATGGAAAGATTAGTTACTTCCAGATTAAATGGAATGGTAAAATTGTATGGACGATAGAAAAAGAATTGTAGCCAATCACTATGAACCTCTTTTAAATAAATATTCAAAAGGATATGAAATTCTTGATTGGGAAAGTCTGGAAAGTCAGGTTAAGAGATTTGAAGTACTTACTAAAAACGTAGAATTATCCGGGAAAAAGCTATTGGACATTGGGTGTGGAACAGGTGATCTGTTTGGATATCTTAATAATCAGAATATAAATCTAAAATATTATGGCATAGATATTCTTACAAAAATGATTGAAAGGGCTTATGAAATTTATCCAAAAGGTAGATTTTTTACTGGAAATATTTTTCAAGAATCACCTTTTAGTAAAAAACAATTTGATGTTGTTTTTTGTTCCGGAGTTTTTAACCTGAATATGGGAGATAATGAAACTTTTTTAAAAGACGCTCTTCCTGTATTTTTTTCACATGCAAAGGAGAAAGTTGTATTTAATCTTCTTGATCCAGGACACTTTGTACATACAGATAAATACTATTTCTTCAATCAAAAAGAAGTGCTGCACTTAATCCGAGAATATACAGATAATGCAATTGCTGTTACAGGTTATAT
>JAOZPU010000071.1:3044-6193 GCA_029932585.1 Spirochaetia bacterium
CGAGCAGCAAACTTGTTTGCGACCAGGCCAGGGTTGCATAGGCGAGCAGGGACGTAGTCCCGACCAGCCTAAAAAGGAGAAAATGAAAAAAACTGTTATTAGTCTATACCGTATTCTTTACCATATTTTTCTACAATAAAATCTATATCTTTATCACCTCTTCCGGAAAGATTCATAAGAATTGTCTGATCCTTTGGAAGAGTAGCTGCAAGTTTCATAGCATATGCAACTGCATGAGCACTTTCCAGGGCAGGGATAATACCCTCTTCTCTGGATAGTTCAAAAAAAGCATCAATAGCTTCTTTATCATTTATAGTAGTGTACTCTACCCTTTTAATATCTTTTAAATAGCTGTGTTCCGGGCCAACACCAGGATAATCCAAACCACTGGCTACTGAATATACAGGAGCGGGATTCCCTTCATCATCCTGAAGAAGATAACATCTAAATCCATGAATTACACCAGGTTTTCCAAGAGTCATTGTTGCAGCATGTTCACCAGTTTTAAAGCTTTTCCCTGCAGGTTCAGCGCCATGCATTTTCACAGACTCATCATCCAAAAAGGCTGTAAACAGACCAAGAGCATTTGATCCGCCTCCAACACAGGCAACGAGGTTATCCGGCAGACCACCAGGAGATTGTGCAAACTGTGCTTTTGCCTCTATTCCTACAACCGTCTGAAAGTCACGTACCATCATTGGGAAAGGATGGGGACCAACTACAGAACCAATTGCATAAAACTGAGTAACAGGATCCTGGACATAGGCTGTAAAAGCCTCATCAACAGCTTCTTTTAGTGTTTTAAGACCGGATTTTACAGGAACAACTTTTGCTCCAAGAATTTTCATTCGTATTACATTTGGATGTTCCTTAGCTATATCAACTTCACCCATATAGATATCACATTCCAAACCCAGAAGAGCTGCTGCCGTAGCCAGTGCCACACCATGTTGACCAGCACCTGTTTCTGCAATTACTTTCTTTTTACCCATTTTTTTGGCAAGAAGAGCTTCCCCAAGGCAATGGTTTATTTTATGAGCACCTGTATGATTAAGGTCCTCTCTTTTCATATATATCTGTGCACCACCAATCTTTTCCGATATATTTTTTGCATAGAAAATGGGGCTTGGACGTCCTACATAATCCTGATACAAAGCAGCAAGTTCTTCCTGAAACTCAGGGCTCTTACGAATTTCATTATAAGCTGTTGTAATTCCATTCATTACCGTCTGTAGTTCTGGTGGTAAAAATACTCCACCATATTCGCCAAAATATCCCTCTTTATTAGGTGTTTTTACCATATTACTCATGTTATCCCTCCTGGTTTCTTTTCGTAGAAACGTTACTGTTAATAGAAACATATTGGAATTTATATTTTTTGTCAATAGGAAATTGAATTTTTATTTTTATTGGGCGTGTTGGGTGAGGATATATTTAAATTTTAAATTGAAGACGAAATATATCTGCGGGTGTTATAATGCTATAGACACTATGCGGAGATTAATACTATTATTTACCGCAATAATTGCGGAGAATAAGCTAAATATGGAAATTACAAATGTATATCTACCAACATAATGATTGGCCACATTTTTTCTGGGATAATGAAATACTAATTACTCTACTTGGCAAAGTAAGAAATTTGCAGGGAAAAATTATTGGAAATATGGAAACAGTCGGATTTAATTTAAAAAGTAAATCTGTGCTGGAAACATTGACACTGGATGTTTTAAAATCCTCTGAAATTGAAGGAGAAATTCTTGACCCTGAACAGGTAAGATCCTCCCTGGCAAGACGTTTAGGAATTGATATTTTAAATTCCATTCATTCAGATAGAAATGTTGATGGAGTTGTAGATATGGTGCTTGATGCAACTCAAAATTATGAAAAACCCCTAAGTTCAGAAAGACTCTTCAACTGGCATTATTCATTATTCCAGTCCGGTAGAAGTGGTATGTATAAGATTCTAGTGGGCCAGTGGCGTGATGATTCTTCCGGATTAATGCAAGTAGTTTCGGGTGCTATGGGAAAAGAAAAAATACATTACCAGGCTCCTGATGCAACAGTTCTTGATAAAGAAATGGATCTCTTTATCAATTGGTTCAATAGTGAAGATAAACTTGATCCTGTAATAAAAGCAGGAATAGCTCATCTATGGTTTGTTACACTACACCCATTTGCAGATGGAAACGGAAGGGTGGGAAGAGCTTTAACTGATTTACTATTGGCAAGAGCCGATGGTCTTTCTCAGCGTTACTACAGTATGTCTGCACAAATTAGAGTAGAAAGAAAAGAATACTACAATGTCCTTGAGAAATCTCAAAAAGGAACTCTTGATATAACAAACTGGCTTCAATGGTTTCTTAACTGCCTGTTGAATGCCTTAGCTACATCTGAAATAACACTTCACAAAGTACTTACAAAGCATCAGTTTTGGATAAATCATGCAAAAACAGGCTTGAACAGCCGACAAATACTCCTCTTAAACAAATTACTGGATGATTTTATTGGGAAACTAAGCACTTCAAAATGGGCAAAAATTGCAAAATGCTCTCCAGATACAGCCCTCAGAGATATCCAGGATCTATTAAATAAAAACATCCTCTACAAAGAAGCCTCCGGTGGAAGAAGTACCAGTTATAGCTTAGCTGATATAGACAAAAAATATTAAAATTTCACCTTTCTATAACTCTATAAACAAAAAGCTGTTTTCATCTCTCTTTTTTCACGTTCAGAAATATCATATTTATCTGCATATATGTTCCCATGTCTACAGAAGCTGAGCCTTTTTCAACCGCCCATACTGTTGCCCGGCTTATTCCTGCCCGTTCGGCTATTTGTGTATGAGTAAAATTTTTTTTTGCCTTGTATAAACTGCATTTATATTGTTAAAAGACGTTCTTATTTCCCCTGCCCCTCATACTGCAGTTTATACAAATTGTAATAGATCCCTTTCATAGCTAATAACTCCTCATGGGTTCCCATCTCTTCCAGGTGGCCTTTGGCAAGGACAATAATTTTATCTGCATTTCGTATTGTCGATAATCTGTGGGCAATTACCAGGGATGTTCTCTCTCTCATAAGCTCTTCAATAGCCTTCTGTATAAGTGATTCCGTCTCTGTATCTACATTTCCAGTAGCTTCATCCA
>JAOZPU010000071.1:6293-13786 GCA_029932585.1 Spirochaetia bacterium
ATCCCATAATCTTGTAATAAGATTAGCTATAGTTGTCTTTCCTGCACCTGTATACCCCACAATAGCTACTTTTTCCCCGGGATTAACAGTAAAAGAAAGATTATTTATTACTGGTTCATTCTCCTTATATGCAAAAGAAACATCTTTAAACTCAATCTTTCCTTTTACAGGAGTCTGGAGAGTTTTCACACCTTTATCCTCTATTTGATCAACATCATCCATAAGGGCAAAAATTCTTTCTCCACCGGCCATAGCAGACTGAAGTATTGTAAATTTTTCTGCAAAATCCATTATGGGTCTGTAGAACTTCTGGATTAAATCTATAAAGGCTATTAATATTCCAAGTGAAAGTGCATGCCTAAGAAGGCTTCCTGCACCAAAGTAAATTATTACAGATATTGAAACTGCTGTAAAAAGATTCATAAGAGGTCTAAATACTGCAAATACATACATTTCGGATAAATTTGCTTTTAATAATTTTTTATTTTTTTTGTTGAATTCTTCTCCACTTGCTTCTTCCCTTCCGAACATCTGAACAATATCCATCCCTGAAATATGTTCAGAAAGGAATGTATTTACATTGGAAACAGCCTGACGCACACTCCTATAGGCATTACGTGCAATTATCCTAAAAAAGAATGTTGCAATAAATACAGGAGGAATACTTATAACTGTTATAAGAGCAAGTCTGGAATCCAGATAAAAAAGTGTTATAAGAACACCGGCAACAAGAGAAAAGTCTTTAAGTACAGATGTTGCAACAGAAGTAAAAAACTCATTTATTGTTTCAACATCATTTGTAATTTTAGTTACAAGACCGCCAATTGGGGTTTTGCCCAGGAAATTTAAAGATTGACGTATAGTGTGATTATAAAGTTTTAAGCGGATATCTTCCATCACTTTTTGACCGGTATAAGCCATAAGATATACCTGGAGGAAAGTAAATAGAAGACCACCAATTAAAAGGCCAAGATATATAAGTCCTCTGGTTTTTACAGAGTCAATATCTGAGTTTCGTATTATTCTTCTCTCTTTTAGTGTAAGTTTATTAAGATCTTCAATCCTGATAATTATATATTTATCAGACACTTTTATTATATTTTCCTTTTCAAGAATTAATTCACGAAGTTTTATATTATCGGTTAGCCCGGTTATATAGTAATCAGCTGGGAACCCCAGAGATTTATCAGTAAAATAGACATAATCAGGCAGTTCTATAATAGTTTTCTTTTTATCAATTTCCCCTAATATTTCATTATTTATTTTTGTATTTTCAACTCTTGAATAAGTAACTAATATCTTTTCATCAATGGTTTTCTGCATTATAACCGGCATCATCAGTTCTGCTGCAGTTGCGAAAAAAAGAGCTATTACAGCAATAATAACCTGAAATTTATAAGGTTTGGTAAATGAAAGAATACGTTTCATTATTGCAGAGTCATAGCTTTTTATAATTTCTTCCTTTTTCAAGCTTCTGCCTCCTGAAGTATTGCTATCTCTCTGTAGAACCCTTCAGCAGCATACAATTCTTTATGTGAGCCTTTTTGAATAATTCTGCCTTTATCAATAACTATAATTGTATCTGCATGGAAAAGTGTGGAAACCCTGTGGGAAACAAGAATATTAGTTTTTCCTTTTCTCTCCTGTAGAAATCCTGAAAGAATTTTCTCTTCTGTTGCTGTATCGACAGAAGAGAAGGCATCATCCATAATTAGAATAGATGGATCCATAATCATAGCTCTGGATATTGCAATTCTCTGTTTTTGCCCCCCGGAAAGAGTTATCCCCCTTTCGCCAACTTCTGTTTCCCAGCCTTCAGGGAAATCATTCAAATCCTTGCTTATAGTGGAAAGATTTGCCATCTTCATAACTTCAGAATCCTCAGCATCAGGTTTTCCAAACCGTATATTTTCTTTTATATTCGATGAAAACAAAAAAGTATCCTGAGGGACAAATCCTATAGATGATCTTAGTTCTGATAACTCAAAATCTCTAATATCAGTATCCCCAATAAATACAGTTCCCTTTGGAGGATCAAGAAGCCGGGGCAATAATCGTATAAATGTAGACTTTCCTGAACCGGTCCTTCCAAGAATACCCAGTGTTGATCCCTCTGGAACAACAAGATCTATCTCTTTAAGAATGCTTTCTTTATTTTTTTTGTCATCTGGCCCGGAATAGGAAAAATCCAGATTTTTAATTGTAAGATCACCACCTGGAATAAAATTTGAAGGAGTTTTGGGTGATTTAATTTCTGCTTCCTGTTTAAGTATTTCATTGATTCTTGTCAGAGAAGCTGCACCCCTCTGTAGTATATTAACTGTAAAGCCCATTCCCATAACCGGCCAGGTAAGCATTGTTAAATAACTAATTAAAGCCACAAAATCTCCGGGAGTAATTGATTTCTCTATTACAGCTATTCCACCAAAAGTAAAAAGGAGCATTATAGAGATACCAGAAATAAAATTTATTAGGGGAAAGAAAAATCCCCACAATCTAACCAGTCGCATATTGCTGTTTTTATACTCTTCATTTGTTTTGAAAAATTTATTTTGAAAATAATCTTCCCTGGCAAAAGATTTTATTACTCTAATACCGGAAAGAGTTTCCTGAACATTTTCTGTAAGCCTCGAAAACCCTTCCTGTACAGCCTTAAAATATTTTCGAACAAGCTTTCCGACAAATAGAACCAGTAATGTAATTACCGGAAGTGGAATTACAGAAATGGCTGCAAGTTTGGGATACTCTGAAAATATAATTACTAATATTGCTATAGTTAAAAAAGTGGCATCTACAAACGCAACAAAAGCCATTCCGCTTGCCATACGAATTGCCCTCATATCATTTGTGGCTCTTGCCATTAGATCTCCTGTCTTGGTTTTTCCAAAATAGGATGCGGATAGTGTCAGAAGATGACTGAATAATTTGTAACGCAGATCACTTTCAATTCGTCGGGATGCACCTATAATAAAGAAACGCCAACCAAATCTGGCAATTGCAACTCCTAGTGCTATTAGCATTATAAGACCAACTATTCTCCCAACAAAATCAAGAGAGAATCCACTTGTGCTAATATAGTCTATAACCTTCTTCATTAGCCTTGGTATATACAGTTCCCCTGCATCTACCAGAATCAGGCAGAGCAATCCAACTACATAAAAATATTTATATTTTTTTACCATAGGGATGAGGGTTTTGAACTCTTTAAGCATATAAATATTCCCTGTATAATAATATGTAAGATATTAATGACAACATTACTCTAATATAACAGTCCGTGAGGAAAATTTGAACATAATTCTTTTTGAAAGTAATAATATACCTGAAAAAATTAGTATTAAAGAAGAAAAAGCAAAACATATCTTAAAAATTCTTAAGCTGAAAACAGGAGATAATTTTTCCTGCGGTCTTGTAAACGGGCCATCCGGTAAGGGATCTATAACATCAATAGACCCTGAATGGATCCATTTTTCATGGGAAAAAACTTCAGATCCAGTACATCTCTACCCACTAACTTTATTAATTGGGTACACAAGACCTATCAGTTCCAAAAGAATACTCCGGGAGGCTGCAAGCCTGGGAGTGGAGAAAATAATTTTTACAGGAACAGATACCGGGGAGAAATCTTACCGGGATAGTAATTTATGGAAGGGAGAATACCGGAAATACCTTTTGGATGGGGCACAACAGGCAGCTTCTACTGGCATTCCGATGGTTGAATTTTACAAAGACCTGCAAACATTTATTAGGGAGAACCCCTCTCAGCAGGGTTCATCAGCCTTAGAAAGGATTGTACTGGATAATGTCGAACCCACTGTTAAGCTTTCGGAATACACTCCGTCAGACAGCAGCTGCCTGCTTGCTATCGGTTCCGAACGGGGTTGGTCAGAGAGAGAGAGGCAGCTCTTTAGGGTAAATGAGTTTGTTTTTGCATCTCTTGGCAGCAGAGTTCTGCGTACGGAAACCGCCAGTACAGCAGGAATCACAATATTGTTGGCCAGAATGGGATTATTGTAGGAATTTTAAATCCATTGGTAAAATATTTAACAGTAGAGAGGAATTTGAGATGTCTGTTGAATTGGTCTGTTTTTGGCTTGTTTCTATTTGTGAAGAGTAATATTATTATAAAAAGAGAGGTTTTTATGTCTGTTATTGTCAGTAAAGAAGAAGCACATAAATTAGTCGATCAATTATCGGAAAATGCATCTTGGGATGATTTGATGCATGAAATTTATGTCCGTGAAACTATTGAAATAGGCCTGGAAGACAGTAAAGCTGGACGAACTAAAGAAGTAAAAGAGATACGAACCAAATATGGCCTCCCTGAATGAAAATTCATTGGGCAGCAACTGCAGAGAGGCATCTAGACGCTATCTATGCATATATTGCTCAGGATTCTCCTACATATGCTCTTAGAATGGTTGATAGAATAACTTATTACAGATTAGGAAAAAATATTGGCTGGTATAGAAGATCTTGATAAACTACTTAGTAATATGTCACCAGAATTATTGAAAAATGAGTATGTATTCTGTACAGTTCCCGGTGGAACCTATGATAATTATAAAGATCTAAATCCTATAGCTACCTTTAATGAATCAGAGGGTCTGACTCTGGTTCTAACTATAGAAGATGCTGATAGATCCGGACTTCAATATGAATCATCATTTAAATGTATAACTCTAACTATTCATTCAAGCCTGGAAGCTGTAGGACTAACAGCTGCAGTATCAAAAAAACTAAGTGACCACAATATCAGTGCAAATATAATTGCAGCTTATTATCATGATCATCTATTTGTTCCATCAGAAGCAGCTGATAAAGCATTGAATTTATTAGCAGATTTTCCTAAACAATTATAAATCTGGCCAGAATGGGATTGATTTCAAATATCAATACTTGACAGATTTAAATCGTTATCCTATATTATGAAAGCGCTTACATACAATCATTCTTATTACAGGAGCTATTTTTTTGGTAACAATGAAGGATATCGCAGAATATTCAAAGGTTTCTCTGGCAACAGTATCCCGTGTTCTCAATGGCAGCTCCAATGTCTCAGTTGAAAAAAGAAAACAAGTTATGGAATGGGTTCATCGGCTGGATTATAATATAAACATTTCCGCCAGTGGCCTTGCGGGTTCATCGTCATCTCTTATTGGAGTAATATTTTCCGATCTTGCCAATCCATTTTTTATGGATATTCTTATTCAGATGGAGGAAGAGGCTTACCGCCTGGGTTACAGTATTATTATTAGTAATACCCATGGGCAAAAAAATAAAATTAGAGAATCAATTAATACTTTCGAGGCAAGACAAGTTGATGGTGTCTTACTCTGTATTGATTCAGACGAAACAGCACTAATGCAATATATACTCCAAAAAAATATTCCTGCAGTATCATTTACGCAGCCAAGTGAACTTATAGACTCAGTGTATACTCCCATGGAAAAGGGAGGAGCTCTTGTAGCCCAACATTTTCTTGATATGGGTCATGAAAAAATGGCCTATGTAGGAGATAAAAATGAACCAAAACTTACTGGATTTTTGAATCATCTCAATCAGAATGGAATTGATTCTGAAAATGTAAATATTATTGAAGTTGATAAATGGGGAAATCTGTCAAATTATGAAATTACCAAAAGAATAAGAGAATTAACCTCAACTAAAAAGGATGAAATTACTGCTGTATTTGCTTTCAATGATGTAACTGCCATTCAGGTAATGCAGGCCTTCCAGGATGAAGGTATAAGGATTCCGGAAGATATTGCACTGGCAGGTTTTGATAATATTTCTCTATCCCGAAAAATCAGTCCACCGCTAACTACAGTGGGTCAACCTACCAAGGAAATTGGTCGGCTAGCTGTTGAAATTCTAATAAAAAGAATCAATCAGGAAAATATTGCACCTCCGGAAGCTATCACCTTAGAGCCCTATTTGATTGTACGTAAATCAACAAGGCAGACAAAATGATATTTTTTATTATACCTGTAAGCGTTTTCAAACTTACAGGTTATTACATAAAAGAGGAGGAAACCAGTTGTGCGTAGATCATTACCACCTATGAAAAAACCTTTCCTCCATTTTACAGCACCAAAAAACTGGCTAAATGATCCCAATGGTCTGGTTTATCACAATGGCATATATCATCTTTTTTACCAACATAATCCCCATGATGTTGGTTGGGGACAGATTCATTGGGGACATGCAGTTAGTAATGATTGTTTAAACTGGGAAAATCGCGATATTGCCATTGCCCCGGATAATACCTTAATACATATTTTTTCCGGTTGCGGAGTAATCGATAAAGAGAATACCTCCGGATTTTTTAAGGATTCTGAGGGAATCATTTTAATTTTTACAGGAGTATCTGTAGATTCAGATTCCAAAGAAGAAATAGAGCAGCAATACATTGGATACATTGACGAGGACACCAATCAGGTTATTCTTCCAGAAAATAATTTAATTCTAAAAAATCCAGGTTATAAAAATTTCAGAGATCCTACGGTAATTTATAATTTTGAAACCAAACTTTGGCTTATGACTCTGACATGTGGAGATCATATAAGCTTTCATTCTTCTCCAGATCTAAAAAACTGGTCCCTGGAGGAAAAATTTTTTCCGGAAAATCTAAAGGAAAACGAAATAATTGAGTGTCCCAATCTTTTTCCTCTATTAGATGAGGTAAAAAAAATTATATGGATATTATCATTTTGTATCCAAAACACAATTTCAAAAAACTCTGCTACCTGTTATTCGACAGGTCAACTTAAAAATAATAATTTTGAATCTGTCACAAACCAGTTTTTTTATGCCGACTATGGACATGATTTTTATGCACCTCAAATTTGGTTTCAATCCAGTAAAACTGCAGAGGAAGTTGCCAATAAAGCACTTTGGATTGGCTGGATGAACAATTGGGCTTATGCCAAAAGTTTTCCTAATATAATATGGAATGGTATAATGTCTATTTCCCGGCAATTATCTATTAAAACAGTAGACGGAATACCATTACTAAGTCAGCAACCTATATCTGAAATCAATTCATTGAGGAAAAAACAAATATCCCCCATTTTTGGGAAAAAGTCACTATCACTTAATTTCCCGAAACCTGCAATTTACGATATAAACCTGAAACTACATTCTTCTCTGTCAAAAATTATAAAAATAAACTTATCAGAAGACAATAAACAAGAATTTACAATTAACATAAATTTGAAAAACGGAAAAATTGATTTTAATCGTCAAAAAACCAGTTTTTCAGGAATGAAGGATAAAAATTTAATTAAAAAGAGTTTTCAATTTATACCACCCAAAGAATTTATTGATATACGACTTATAATAGATCTTTGGACGCTCGAGTTTTTTCTCTTTAAAGGATCTATTGTAATTAGTGAAATTGTAAATTGGCATAATTTCCCTGAAACATTAGTTATCAATGGAGAAAATTTGGATAGTACCACTATAGATTTCAGCTGCTGGGAACTGCAGAT
>JAOZPU010000071.1:13886-15125 GCA_029932585.1 Spirochaetia bacterium
AAATATACTGCTGTTATTACTGAAATTCCAGGAGGTTCTATAGCTAGTGGCAGTGGATACAATGATGCAGTCAATGCTGCTGCAGTAGCAGGCAATCTACCGGATATCCTTGATCTGGATGGACCTAATCTTTACAATTATGCCTGGGCTGAATTTATTTTACCTCTGGATAATCTAATTGATCGTTCTATTATTGAAGATCTGTTACCATCCCTTATTAAACAAGGCACTTATAAAAATAAACTATATGCAATAGGTCAGTATGATTCAGGGTTGGCTCTCGCAGGCCGCCGATCACTCCTAAACAAAGCAAATGTTCGTATACCGGAAAGTATTGATGATACATGGTCGAAAGAAGAGTTCCTTCAGGCTCTGGAATCATTAAAAAATCTTAACGAAACTGAATATGTTTTGGATATGAAATTGAATTATGGGGCAGGAGAATGGTTTACATATGGATTTTCACCAATCTTGCAGGGATTCGGGGCTGATTTGATAGATCGTAGTACTTTCCAAACAGCAGAGAATAAACTAAATGGCCCAGAGGCTCTGGCAGGAGTAAATTTTATAAAAGACCTTTTCACTAAGGGATATGTTAACCCAACTCCAATTGATGATAATGATTTCATTTCCGGCAGGGTAGCACTAGGGTTTTGCGGACACTGGATGACAAAACCCTACCGTGAAGCATTTGGAGACGATTTCATACTAATTCCAATGCCTGTGTGGGATAAAAAAGCTGTAACAGGCATGGGGTCATGGGCCTGGTCAATAACGTCTCAAGCCAAAAACCCCGAAGGGGCCGCATCCTTTCTTGAATTTATTATGAAACCGGAAGAAATCCTTTCAATTACAGATATTAATGGTGCAGTCCCTGGCCGAAACACTGCATTTGATATTTCGGAACCTCATAAACCAGGTGGCCCTCTCAATATTTTTATTCAGCAATTAGAAAAAGGAATAGCTGTAACACGCCCTGAAACACCTGCTTTCCCAACTATTACCACAGCATTCTCAAGGGCTATCGATAACATTATTAAAGGTGCAGACCCTCAGAAGGAACTTGATGCTGCAGTTGATATAATTGATAAGGATATTAAGGATAACTATGGATATAAATAACAAAGTAAGAAGTTAATATTAAAAACATTATTAAAAAAAGTTAATTAAAAAATGTTATCGTAAAAAGTACATTATAAAAAAGTTGTTTTAAAAATAATATTTTAGAAAGTTTATTAT
>JAOZPU010000219.1 GCA_029932585.1 Spirochaetia bacterium
CTTTCTTTATGAAAGAGATAATATCTTTGTCATCTTCTATGATAAGTATTTTCATTTGTAATCAATATATACTGAAATTGCACTAAGTGAAAAGTAATTTGTGCATCATTAATTAAAGTTCAAGAGCGTCAAACATAACTTGAATGGGATCAATAATCTGTGTTTCTGTAAAATTTGATATCTGCATCCTACACGCTCCGCAATCTGAAATTATGATATCAGGTTTACATTCTTCAAGAGATTCAACAGCTATTCTTCCCAGGGTATCTGTTGTTTCCTTATTTTTTTCTTTAAAACCATAACTACCTGAAAAGCCACAACAATCTATATCCTGAATATTCATTTTTAAATTTGGTATTTCCTTAAATATTTTTACAGCAGGATATGGAACACCTCTTCCTCTTAAGTGACAGGGAATATGGTACGAAATAACTTTATCCAAAGCAGTAAAATTGAAGTTTAGTTCTCCGTTATCCTTTAACATAAGGAGGTATTCATATAAATTCCAGGTATTTTGTGATATAAGTTCACCCTCTTTTGTATCAAGTATTTCCGGATAATCATAAATAAGAGTATGCCCGCAGGAGGTACAGGAGTAGATTATATCCCACCCTTGTTCAATATATTTTGCAAACTCTTTACTGTTCTTTTTAGCAAAGCCCTTGGCTTTTACCAGGTCTCCATTACCCAGAGCAGGCAGACCACAACAAACCTGATTTGGAATAGCTACTGTTATATTAAAATGTTCAAGAATAGCTATTATCATTCTACCTTCAACCGGGGCATTGGAATTAAGATAACATCCATGAAAAAAAGCAACTTTTCTTTTTTTAAGCTGATTATTGTTACTTAAATATTCTGGAGTTTTTACAGATTTTTTCCTGAATCTTTGGAGAGTCTTAAATCTAAATTGTGGAAAAGGGATATCACTGCGAAGTCCTATTAGTTTGAACAACTTTCTAATTATACCTAACGAAGTAATAATATTTGTTATTATAGAAAAGAAAGACCCTAGTCTTGCAATGTAATGGAAATTGGAAAAAAGCAACTGAGGTATTGTTTTTTTGTGTTTACTTACATATCTAATTTGAGCATTTAAAATTAATTTTGAAGGATCGACACCATAAGGACAGGCAAAATCACAGCGTTTACACTGAGTACAGTGGGTAATCCATTTATCCACTGTTTCAATACCATCCAAACGGAATCTTTCAGCATCCGGCCCTGCCTGCTTTGGTCCAGGGTATTCCGGATTAACTTTGAATACAGGACAGTTTTCTACACATATTGTACAGCGGATACAGTTTTCAAACGTTTCTTTCATTTTAAGTATTCCTTTGCTGATTTTGCTGCTGCAATACCTGTAGCAATCGCCATACCATGACCACATTGGTACTTCATTGTTTCCGAATTTGCGAGGATACTTCCTGCTATAAAAAGATTACTATATGCTGACTCTGTTGCATTAAAATTATTATCAATTAAAATTCCGGATTTCTCAATGGGATGGCCCAGTTTAAAAAAATCCTGATTAAATACTTCTTTCTCTACTGGTGAGTAGACAGGGAGATTAAATACTGTTTCTTTAAAAATATTTTTATCCAGAAATAAGCCACCGCTTACAAATGATCCTGTTGCCAGTATAAAAGCATCTGCATTCACATAGTCAGGTCTTCCTGGTTTTTTTATTGTTATATTTATAATTCTATCTTTTTCTTTTTTAAAGTCTGTTATTTCTGCTGATCCATAAAAGCTGACACCTTTTTTTTCTGCAATACTCTTAAGACTTCTGTATAATCTTATACCGGGGATAGACGGTGGCAGGGTAGGTATTTCGAAGAAAAATTTGCCAGTTTCTATTTCAAGTTTTTTAATAATTTCATATGTTTTTGTTATTCCAAGAACGGCTGGTATACCAATTTTATTCTGTTTAATTTTCTGTGATTTTATCCATGTAATAAATGTGGAAAGAAAATCTTTATTATCCATTTTTGCTGCAATACCCATGGTCGTATGGGTTCCAGCATTAAAAACTGAAATACTTGTATCCGGAAAAACACCTCTAATATAACTTGGGAAGAAATCTTTTATATCTTTAAATGAAATAATATGAAATGCTTCATCTTTTCCAATATCAGCATGTTTCATGGGAAATGGTACCAAAGAAGTAACTCTATGTTTACCTATGGGAGTCAGAATATTTCTGTTTTTTTCAAAATTTCCTGTATAATCATATCCCTCCTCTTTCATGATATTTAGAAAATATTGTATTGAATAAGAAATACCTTTTTCTCCTACTTTATTATAAGGATGTTCCTCTGGAAAATTATTTATAGAGTCAAGGGTCTTTTTACCAGTCCCCGCAATATCAATGCATCCGCTGGATACACTGCATATAGGATCACCCCTGGACACTATCGCTGTATTTAATCCTTGTTCCGCAAGATATATTGATGCCATAAGCCCGGACATTCCTGATCCAATTACTGCAATATCATACTTCATGTTCTGCCATCCCCAGTAGACTTAAGTATATCCCCTCTACAAGCTGTTCCTCTCTAAGTTGATCTCCGTATAGTAAAGGACGGCTTCCTTTGTATCGTCTTTGAAGAAACCGCTTTAGTGTATCCAAAGATTCTTCAGGGCTAACTTGTCCTGTTTCCTGCATGAGTCCCAGTGCTCTGTAGGTACAAAATCCTCCCTGACAGGGGCCCATTCCCAATCTTGTCCTATGTTGAATATCTCCTATATTCTTTGTACCTGTATCTTCGATAACTTTTTTAACCTTGGATCTTGAAACAAGTTCGCATTCACACATAATATTTTCAATTTTACCGAGTCTTTTTGATACAGGATAACCGGATAGATCTTCCTGTCCCTCAAGTGGTACCTCAGCAGTAGTACATGGTATCTTTATTCCAAAATGATCTGCAACTCTATTAGTCATTTTTTCTGCCATAAGTCTGTATGTTGTTAGTTTCCCTCCAAGAATAGAGAACATTCCGTTTTTATGGTCAATTATTTGAAATCCTCTGGATATTGATCTGTCACCAGAAGAAGTATCAGCTGCCTTAAGGAGTGGTCTTACACCAGTATATGATCGTATAAGTCTGATATTATTAAAATCGGGCAGCATCATAGCTGCTTCAGATCGTATTAAATCAATTTCACCCGGATCTGTAGTAAGATTATCAGGATCATCTACATGTATAGATGTTGTTCCAGCCAGGCTGACTGTTTCATTTGGAACAATTATATCTCCATTTGATGATGGGCGTAATCTATTAATCACCAGGTTTGAAAGCCTATGATTAGCAATTATCAAACTTCCTTTAGATAAACTCATAGGAACATCACTACCAGCCATTTTAGCAATTCCCGATCCCCATGCTCCAGAGGCATTAATAATTACTTTTCCTGAAATTTCTATTATCTCAGCACTGAATTTATCCAGAACTTTAACACCAGTACATCTGCCTCTTGTTTTAACAATTTCAACAACTTTATGATGGGTAAATATTTTTCCGCCACGTCTTTGAGATGAAATCACATTAAGCATGCAGAGACGAAAAGGATCTATAGAAGCATCCGGTACCTTAACTGCTTCCAGAAGAGACGGATTTAAGTTTGGTACCAGTTTAATAGCTTCTGAAGCACTCAAAATTTTAGTTTTTATACCAGTTTCTTTGCAGCTTTTAAGAAAATCATCTCTATACTCAATGGTATCTCCTGGAAGTCTGACAAATAGACCTTCTGTGGGTTCTACACACTTTTTACCAATTTTTCTAAGAATTGTATTTTCTGTTATACATTCTCTGGCGGCTTCCGGATCCTTAACAGTATATCTTCCACCACTATGCAGAAGACCGTGACATGCACCTGTTGCACCTGCTGCAAAATCTTTTTTTTCTATAAGACAGTGGTCTATTCCCCGGAGTGCCATATCTCTGGCAATACCAGTGCCAGTAGCTCCACCTCCTATTATAATCACATCTGTTTTTATCATTACAATTCCTGTTTTATTGTGTCAGTAATTATAATAAAATAGTATTGATAAATATACAATCAAAAAAAGACAAAATAAATCATTTAACGACAAATTATTATCAT
>JAOZPU010000072.1:0-7993 GCA_029932585.1 Spirochaetia bacterium
ACCTTTTATGCTTAGCTTCTTAAGCGGGCTGTAGATTTTCTTCGGACACCCTTGCTTTCGTCTATATCTTCCCTCCTTTCAAGGTGATAACAGGACTTCCACCTGTTAGGTATTACCCATACTGGGCGCACCCCTACGATCAAAACCCCAACATATATCTTTCAGTATTCAATTTTAAAACTATTGTACAACCCCTGATACGGAACATCGGTAATATCCAGCGAAATAACATGTGACAAGGTCGGTCCTTTCCTGCACCAGGAGACAAATAGATCTACAGACTTAGAATCACCTTCACAATAAATAAGAACAGTTCCATCCCATTCATTTCGAACCCAACCAGTAACACCCGACTTTACAGCCGCATGAACAGTAGAATATCTGAATCCAACACCCTGCACTCGTCCATGTACTTTAATTTTTAATGATTTTGTTTTCAATTATTTTGTATTTATAAACTCTTCTATTCGTTCTGCTATAAGAAAATAATCGAAAGGTTTATAAATTACTTCAAAAGGAATTGAAAATTCAGATTTAAGGAATCCACTTGTAATTATAATTTTCTTATCACTGCAGTACCGATCAAGAAATTTAATCCAATAATCACCACCCAGGTTTTGCATACGATAATCGGTAATTATAATATTTATATCATGATCAAGAAGCTGTTTAATAGCATTTACACCATCAGAGGCAACCAATACTTTGTAGCCCTTCTTCTGCAGAAAATCACGTAATGTTAACCTGACAGCATCCTCATCTTCAACAAGAAGAATATATTTATCACTACTCTCATTCATTACAAAACTCTTGCACTTAGAAGATCTTCCATAGCAGATATCAACTTATCAAAATCCAGGGGCTTTGTGAAAAAAGCATCTGCACCCTCTGATAAAATCTTTTCCTCTTCAAAAGTATCATCCAGGCCACTAATTGATATAACAACCGGACTGTTGAGATCTTTATCATCTTTAATTTTTGCACATAAAAGATGCCCATTTACACCAGGCAGATCAATATCCAGAATAATAACATCCGGTTTTTCAGTAACAAGGAGCTTCCCTGCTTCAAATCCATCAAAAGCCTGAACTATATCAAAATCCTCAAGTTTCCTTGAAAAAATCAACTTCATCATTTCATTAAGATCTTTATCATCATCAATAATCATAATTTTCTTCTTGCTATTTGAGCTGGCTACAATATCCGACAACTCTTCAGGAACTCGCATACCTCTGCTATTTAAAAAAGCTATAAGATCTTCAGAATAGATTCGGTATTGACCACCTGGGGTGGTAAAAGCTTTAAGATGATTATTTTTTATCCAGTTTATTGCAGTTTGATTCACAACGCCACAGATATTAGCAACTTCCAAAGCTGAAAATATTCTTACCTTTTTAACACGTTTAGTCATAACTGCTACCTCTTCTCAATTTTTTGAATATTGTTCTCTTATTACTTCGTTGAGTATAGCAAAAATATCCATTATGTCAAGTGAAAATTATAATCCAGACCTCACATCTGGGTATATCCTGTAAATTTTTGATCAATAAACCTTATAATAGCAGAATACTCGAATCCCCTATTTTTCAGACCTCTGATCAATTTTTCTTTTGTTATGTTACTTTTTTTCATCATTTTTTCAGCTGCTCTATAAAGAATTTCATCCACATCAAACTCTTCAAAAAAGAGAAGAAGATAGCTATTAGCTTGTTCAGAAGAGATACCGGCTTTTAAAAGACCTGCAAAAAGAGATCTATACCCTTCAGGATGCTTTCTTATTCTGTATGAAACCCAGTTTTCAATAAATCGGGAATTACTTAAGGAACCTTCTATTTGGAGCTCCTCAAGAACTTTCAGAATAGTTTGCAAATTAAATTCTCTTTGCAAAAGCTTTTGTTTCAATTGATATACAGAATGTTCTCTGGAAGCCAGCAAGTCCAGAGCCTTTTTTTTTGCTAGTATATAATCTGATTGTAATTTTAATTCCTCTACCTGAAGCTCAGATAGTTCCATCCCGGATTCCAGATTATACTGTTCAACCATCTTTAGAGGAATAAAAAAAGAGGAGCCCATGGAAAGTAAAAGCTCTGCTTTACCACTCCTTGCCCCTCTTCTAATAATTCTAAGAATAGAAAGTTTAACGTTTTGAGAACTGGAATTTTCTTCTTGCGCCTCTTTGTCCAAATTTCTTTCTTTCAACCATTCGGGAGTCTCTTGTCAGAAAACCATTGGCTCTTAATGATGCCTTATTAGAATCATCATATTCCACTAATGCTCTTGAAATACCATGTCTGCAAGCACCTGCCTGACCGGAAGGACCTCCCCCCTTTACAGTAATAAGAAGGTCATACTTACCTTCTGTAGCCGTTACACCTAAAGGTTGCTTAACAACAAATACAAACATTGGGTTTGCAAAATAGTCATCAACATCCTTACCATTAACACTTATCTTACCATTACCTTCTCTAAGGAAAACCCGGGCAATAGCAGTTTTTCTTCTTCCTGTACCTAATGCAAGATTTTTAACCACGTTATATTCTCCTGATCCTAAATTTCGAATACTTCAGGCTGCTGGGCTGCATGTGGATGATCTGAGCCTGCGTACACCTTAAGATTTGTAAAGAGTGCCCTGCCGAGACGTCCGTTCGGAAGCATCCCTTTAACTGCACGTTCCATAGGAAGAGTTGGTTTTCTTTTGATAATATCAATAAACCTCTCTGCAGTAAGTCCTCCAGGATAACCGGAATGTCTATAATAGATTTTCCTTGTTTCCTTATTGCCGCTTACAGCAACCTTATCTGCATTAATAATAATAACATAATCCCCAACTTCCTGGTGGGGTGTAAATTCAGGTTTGTGTTTACCACGTAAAAGATCAGCTGCCTTTACTGCAACACGACCAAGCTTTTTGCCGGAAGCGTCTATAACATGCCATTTTCTTATTACGTCTTTTGGTTTAACAAAAATCGTTTCCATTGCTTTTCTGCCTTTATAATTAAATTCAAACTGATAATGTAACCACTAATAAAAGTGATGTGCAGTTTTTCATATTTGGATGATAATGTCAATCCCGTTTGAATCTAACAAGCATAACAATAAAAGCTGAACTTATAAAAATAAGAGGGAAAATACTTAACAATGTCCCAATATCCAGAACATCTTTAATTATAAACAAATCATTACCCAACACACCAAACATCATAAAGGTAGAATACATAATTTGACCATACTGGACAATCACTCCAATTATAATCAGCAACCATGCAATATCACGGGTATGTGACCAGTACAGAATAGCAAGAAAAGTAGCAATAGCACCAAAGGAAATCTGAGATAAAATTAGTACAATATCTTTAACTGCCATATTCACTCCTGTACTCACCCACCATTTTCATAAATCCTTTTATCTGCCCCGGCTCATAGTTACACGGAATTATTCCAGGCAATCCAGGTTCCGGAGGTAGAAGTACAGAATGAGTAAGAGCCTTTTTATATAAGTTGGAATAATCATTACCCTTAAGTCTAAAGCGAAGATAAGGACCTACACGATCCCAAAGTGGAGACTCAAAATCTGATCCACCCACACAATTGCCATTTTTAATATGTTTAATTAATGAAGAAATAGACTTTACCATCATATCACAGATCATTGGAGAAAGATTATCTGAAGGAGCCAATGAACTATCTTTTTCATTTACAGCCAGAACAACAGGACCAAAATCTCCGGGAAAAGGAAGTATGGGGATAAAATATTTAAAACCGGACCAATTTATTGAAGTATTAAGAAAGGGTCTCCAAATTCCAAAAGGTGATTCAGTGGAGGGGAAATCAATAAAATCACTAATAGGAATATCACATCCCTCTGAAACTGAAATTGCAGCCATAGCCCTTTCTAAATTTCGATAAACTCTAAATGAGGCTACATCCGGGAACAGAAGATTTAACTCTCTTCCAATTCTATTCATATATACTGACGGATAAGCTGCAGTAATGCCTCTTGCAACAGTGGATTTAACAACCCTGGTAATTCCTTCCAATCTGTGCCCAAGAATAGCCCTGCCGGAATCCTGATAAAAATCCAGATATCGAACCCCTCTGGTATCATATATGAAGTATCCTCGACTTCTTTTAATTTCCGGTATTAAATTTTTAATAACCATATCCTTCTACTTTAAAAATCATTTTCTGAAGCAATTTTTTCTAAACCTGAATATTTAGGAATAAACTGAGCTGTTTTTCCCGACTCGAATCTTACCATAATTAAGACTTCTTTGCCATTGTCCCATTCCTTAATAACCTGGCCTGTACCATAATCATCATGAAAAACCACTGTTCCAGGCGGAAAATCACTTCTTAATGGTTCTACAGCCCCTAATGCTGAAGAATTAGCAATAAACTCTTTGGGGATATCATTTAAAAATCTTGAAGGACTCTGAAAATTCAACTTCCCCCATATTCTTCTTTGGCGACAGGCAGTAAAATAGAGCTCCTTTCTGGCTCTGGTTATACTCACATAAAAAATTCTACGCTCTTCTTCCAGATCATCGTCACTTTCGTCAGGCCGGGAAGGAAATAAGCCCTCTTCCATTCCAACAATAATTACCCTGTCAAACTCCAGACCCTTTGTATTGTGCATTGTAATTAGAGTTACACCATTTTGAGACGCGGGATCAACACCCGCAAGCCTTGACCTGTCCAGCTCCATGTCCTCTAGAAAAGAGAGAAGTCCATCCTTCCCTATAGGGTATCTGGAGGCAGCATTAACCATCTCTTCAAGATTTTTAACTTTTTGAGTCAAGGCTATCTCATCCTGAGCTCTATGATATTCAAGAATCCCGGAATCATGTATTGCCTTATTTGTAAATTCTCCAAGATCCAGTACTTCAGACAACTCATCAAGCTTTTGAAAAAGTCCAACAAATGATTCTATACCGGAAGCTGCCTTTGCTGACAGCAAAGAAAGAGATCGCCTGCACCCTTCAACAAGACTACAGTTGTTTATTAGGGCAGTATCAATAATTTTAGCAATTGCTACCTTTCCTATTCCTTTTGAAGGTTTATTAATTATTCTTTTAAAAGCAATTTCATCATAAGGATTAAGAAAAAGTGAAAATAAAGCTGTTACATCTTTTATCTCTTCTCTATCATAAAATTTCAGCGAACCAACAATTTTATAAGGTATTTTATGGTTTAAAAAATATGATTCAAAGCTTAGGGACTGAGCATTAGTTCTGTAAAGTATAGCCGTACCATTTAGATTCCCATCCTGCAGAAGAGAAGCACAAAACTCAGCTTCCCTATCCTGATTCTCAACAATCTTCACAACCCCCTTAGGGCCATCCTCTGCAAGTGTCCAAAGATTTTTTCCCAATCTCCCCTTATTTGAGCTTACAACCTTAGAAGCAATACTTAAAATATTTCCAGTTGAACGATAATTTTGTTCAAGTTTAATAATTTCTGCACCTTTAAAACTGGTTGGAAATGTAACAATATTTTTAACCTCTGCCCCTCTAAAGCTATAGATGGACTGATCATCATCCCCTACAACACAAATATAATTATTTCCACTGTACAACAGTTTTAAAAGTTCGTACTGAGCTATATTTGAATCCTGATATTCATCGACAAGAATTACCTGAAATCTATTTTGTATTCTATTCTGTATCTCTCTATTTCTATCAAGAAGTTCAACTGCCCGTAAAATTAGATCCCCAAAATCAACACTCCCAACCTCTCTTAGTTTCTTCTCATAAGCACTGTACACTTCGGTGAATCTGGGATCAAAGGATATGGATGTCAAATCATCATCAGGATAAAGACAGTAATCTTTGGCTCTACTAATCCATCTTGCATAAGGTTTAAGATCCTTCCGCTTATAATCACTGAAAACAGAGTGGAGAAGACTTAAGGCATCATCATCGTCATAAATTGAAAACCTGGGCTGAAGGTTAAGTAATGCTGCATTCCGTCGCAGTAACCATGCACCAAAGGAGTGAAATGTTCTTATCATAACACCTTCAGCTCCCGGGACCATTTTTAAAACCCGTTCCCTCATTTCACCTGCAGCCTTATTTGTAAATGTAACCGCAAGAATTGACTGAGGGCTTACCCCCATGCAGTTAATTAAATGAGCAATTTTAGTAGTTATTACCCTCGTTTTGCCAGATCCAGCCCCGGCAAGTATTAGAAGAGGTGCTCCTGTCTGCAATACAGCATTATGTTGATTTTTGTTTAAACCCTGAAGATAGGTTTCATTTTCACAGTTCATCCAGAGGTACAGCCTCCAGGTCAATTCCATTACGACCTGTTATTCTACATTCAAGGAATTCTCCTGGAACTGCCTTATCTGTAAGAACTACAACAGATCCATCAACTTCTGCAGCATGTATATAGGCTCTTCCTAAAAACATGGATTCGGCCTCCACCTTTTCCTCAATCAAAATATCCAGATCCAGACCAACAAACCTATCCATTTGGCTTTCAGTTATTTTTGTCTGAGCCAATTCCAGTTTACGTTTAAATTTTGATGCTATAGGCTGACTAAATCTATGAGCAAGATCTCCTCTCATTGAATAAGCTCGCGTATCTTCTTCCCTGGAATAAATAAAAGTACCAACCCAATCCAAAGAAGCCTTCATCTGAAAATCCAGGAGCTCCCTGCGATGAGACGCTTTTTCTCCTGGAAAACCAACCATAAAAGTAGATCTAATTACTGAATTTGGAATTTTTGAACGTATGGTTTTTACCAAATCCAGATACCTGGAACTACTACCTGTTCTACCCATTCCTTTTAAAACAGAAGAAGAAGCATGCTGAAAGGGTATATCAAAATAGGGTAGAATTCTTTTTTCATTTGCAATAATATCCAAAAGCTCCAGAGGGAAAAAATCAGGGTGTATATAGAGGAGACGAATCCAGAATTCACCTTCAAGTTTAGAAATATCACCTAATAGCTTAATAAAATTTTTCTCTTTTTTATCAGTACCCAAAGCTGCAAGATCCTGTGCAATAAGATTTATCTCAACTATTCCACGGGCAAGCAACTCTTTTATTTCTAAAATAATATCATCAACTGTCCGGCTTCTTAGATTACCGCGAATTATAGGTATAGCACAGTAGGAACAACGATGATTACAACCTTCTGAAATTTTAACATATGCTGATCCAGGGAATGAGAGTAAACTTTTCCTCTCAGGCCGGGAAGAACCTTCAAGGGGCAAAATTGCAGGACGTTCTCCAAGGAAGACTGATTCTGCAACATCAGGCACTACCTGAAGGTTAAGATTTCCAAAAACTCCATCAATCTCCGGCATTTTATCAAGGAGAGCTGAGCCATAACGTTGAGCAAAACACCCCGCCATTAATATTTTTTTTCCGGGATAAACATTTCTGAAAGATATTGCAGTATCAATAGATTCTGTTTTTGCAGCCTCTATAAAACCACAAGTGTTCACTATTATCAGTTCTGCATCATCAGAATTTGCAGTATATTTCCACCCCTCTTTTTCCAAAGCGGCTATCATTACCTCAGCATCAACCTGATTTTTTGAGCATCCAAGATTTTCCAGATAGAAAGTTTTTTCTTTATCAGTTACTGTCTGCATAATTAATACACAGGAATCATTTGTAATTCGTATTTGCCGTTTTCAGAGTTTTTATTCCATTTAATTAATTGAGTTGATACTTCTCCCGGTCGACCTAAATTTACTTCAACACCGGATATTTTCGCTTTAAAGGAACCAGCATTAGCAACCCAAAGCATAACTTCCCTATTTATATCTAAACGCAAGGTCTCACCCTTATCAAAATAGCGTTCAACTCTTTCACCTCTGTCAACCAAATATCGAAGCAATGTATTTCCACGAAAAGCTACATCTAATATAAAAGGTTCAGAGTTTTTTGCATCCAGAATAACTGCAATATTCTGATTTCTTGAAGCAATCTTTGATTCCCCCTGATCCGGTAATTCTGACACAAGGGATTCTCCAACAGT
>JAOZPU010000072.1:8093-15107 GCA_029932585.1 Spirochaetia bacterium
CAATCTTTGATTCCCCCTGATCCGGTAATTCTGACACAAGGGATTCTCCAACAGTACCAATTTTAATTACTGCTGTTTTTTTACTTACATCAATATCATTTATTACAATAAAAATATCAGGAGATCCATCACCATCTATATCTGAAGTTTTTTCTTCACCTAAGTTATATACCTGCTCTCCTCCGGGAAGGGAAAGAATGACATTGTTTGTAATTGATTTTATATATAGGGAATAAATATCTTTTAAAATAATAATTTCAAGTTCACTACCTTCAGAAAACCTATCTTCAAAACCATCCTCACTAATATCAAATGAATACAAATTGTTAACTTCTTCAATTTCTTCAACTGCTTCAGCAGGAGCATCTTGTTCTGGTTTATTAAGTATATAATTATATAAGTAGTACCCTCCTGCTGCTGCAAGGGTAATTAGAAGTAAAATTAATAGAATAACAGGAAGTTTCGATTTTCCATTATCAAGAAGTTCCTCAATAGGTACAGGTTGTTCCTGCAATTTCATATTACGATGGAGAGCTATAATTTTAACTGAATCAAGTCCTAAATATTCAGAATAGTTTTTTAAAAATCCTATTAAATAGGGTTCCCCTGGGAATATTGAAAAATCTTCCTCCTCAAGGGCAATCAGAAACTTTTTTGCAATATTTGTATCTCTTGCAACCTGTTCAATAGAGTATCCCTTTTTTTCACGGGAGTTTCGTAATGTTTCGCCAAATGTATCCATATTTATTCTTCCGGTTCAAAAAGAAAGTTATTCATAACATATGCAGAAGGAGGTGCCTCATAATCAAATCTACTTAAAGGTATGCTTTGATTTATCCTTATTTCAGTAAAATCAAATTGAAAAGTTTCATAATTTACAGTAAGCCCCTTCATACGCCTTATCATTCCATCTTCGGTTATCGACATTTCTATCTGTCTATACCCTTCATCCGTCTTTCTCCATACGAGATTTAGTTTTCTAACCAATTCTTCTGAACCTTCTTCAAGAACAACAGGTTCAGGTCCTTTTAAAAAAGCTACACTATAACCCCTTCTAAGCAATTCCAGGCCCTCTTTACTGGCCATGACTGCAAGGGTAGCATCAGAATGTCTTTGAAGTTTCTGTTCCATAATTACATTCTGATCAGGAATATGAAGAGTTAATAAATCATTATTTACAGAGATAACCTGATCTTCAGGTTCTGAAAAATTAATTCTTAAAAGGTTCGGACTTTTATAAAACAAAATCCCTACCATTGAAACTTCACTGGTACTAATATTTATTCGAGCCTCATAATCCTCTATTGTACTATATTTAGTGGCAATGGAATCAAAAAATTTAGCCGCTGTAAGTATATCCTGAGCTAACACAGGAGAAACCGCAAATATTATAAGAAAAAAAGTAAGAATAAAAAATCTATTTATTGTCATGTAATTTACTTCCTAAAAAATAGAAACACTTTATCTATGTTCAACATAATTATAGAGACCTTTAACCATGAAACTCTACCATTTATATTACTTATTGACATAGCTTTGTCAAGAAGAATCGGTAGCGTATTCCATAGCAAGGTACTTCAAATAATTTTCTGATAATTTCAAATTTTCATCACAATCAGGACAGACAAAACGACTGTTTTTTATATAATTCATAGCACATTTAACACAATAAACTTTTCCACAAACCCTGCACTTACCTGCCGGAGAATCTCCATCCGGTTCTCCATGCAATCTAACTACATCTATAATTGGTATATTTTTTGGAACCCACCATTCAAGACCACAAGAGGAACATGCATATTTTTCATTAAGAGCAGTTCGAACCTTTTCAAGTAAAATTTCTGCATCAGTTATATGAGACCCTTTAATTCTTTTAGTTTTTGATACAGCAATAACTTTTTCTGCAACTTTTTCTACTCCCTCATAATTCAAACGGGTATATAAAAAATCACCATAATTAAGAAGAATCCTTGAATTATCCGGATCAAGCTTTATAGCTTCCAGAAAAGAAGTTTCTGCTCTTTTATACTCCCCTTTTCTAAAAGCTACCTGAGCAATCATTTCTAAAGTTGAAGATGTAAGATATTGTTCCATCAAACCACTGAGTATCTCTTCTGCTGCAAGAATATAATCCTGCTTAATCAATGCAGAAGAAAGATTTTCTTTGTATGTTCTGTTGGAAGTATCTTCCTTAACTGCTCTCCTATAATAATCAGCAGCTTTATTGTACTCTCCCTGATCATACAAAAGATTTCCAATTTGGTTCTGAACAACAGCCCCCCTGTATCTATCTGTAAAAAGGGAAATAGCCGCCTCTGCTCCATTAACTACAAAAACAGCATTGGAATAATTAATAAGAATATCAATAGATTCATTATCAAGTTCAAGTGCTCTTAAAAAGCTTTTTTTAGCATCTTCTATTCTATTCTCTGACATTAAAATTAAACCATAAAGATTATGGGCCCAGGGATTGTCAGATTCCAGTTTGATTGCTTTAAGTACACTATCTTCAGCATCCTGGCCCATAAGATAAAGAGTTTCTGCATATTTAAACCAATAGGGATAATATTCCTGTTCATCTATAGCACAGGTTCTGAATAAAGCAAGAGCTTCATTATCCTGCCCCCTATCCCTTAAAATTATCCCATATAAGAAATTTACAGAACTATCCTCAAGGCCTCCCTCTATAAGTTTATGGAAAATGGAATAAGCTTCACTTAACCTTTCTTCCTGAAACAGGATTTTCCCTTCCAGAATTAATCCCTCTTTATTACCGGGTTTTATTTTTGACATATCCAGAATAATTTGCGTCAGTTCATTAAAATTCTCAGTTCTAAAAAAACAAAGAGCAGCTTCATTATAAGAAGAAAAAGCTAAATCTTTTTCACCTGTTTTTTCCAGAGTACGGGCAATATTCAATATATATACACCATTTTCAGGATCCAGATTACATGCTTTTTTATAAAAAGAAACAGCTTTATCAAAACATCCAAGAGCATCCTCTACATTACCCATTAAATTAAGTAGAAATGATTCTTTTTCTAAAATTTCCGTATTTGAATTTAAAAAATCTCTAAGTACAACAAATTTGTTCATTCTATAGAGTATTCCTGCTTTTTCAATAACAATATCTTTGTTTATGGATCCTGTTAATTCAATACAAAAATCCAATGCCTTCAAAGCTTCATCAAAAAATGACAACAAACTTAGGCTTTTTGCCTTAAGAAAAGAAAGATCATAGTCTTCAGTGTTATTTTTTAACGCTTTTTTTATTTGAATCAAAACAGCAGAATACTGCCCTGAATCGAATAATCGTTCTGCAAATATCTTTCGGTTTTCTACAGGTATAGGCCCATTTTTCACCAAATCCTGATATAACCTTTCAACATATATTTCTCTGGATTCAATTAATATTTCTGACATGCTAAAACATGCAATATTTTTTTCTGAATAATTTTGCCCTGCGAAAGCAATATATCCTGCATCAATCGATTCATCATCTATTTCACCAATCCAAATATCTTCAAGAAACAAATTTATAGATTCCCCATGGACAATTATTTTAATTTTAATTGCATCAGGCGTTTTAAGTTTTCCCTGGGTCCATGGAATTAGAATTCGAGGGGCACCATTAAAAACAACATCTAATCGAAAATGTCCAGTTTCAGATATCATAAAATAATAATAGTTCAAATCGTTTGCATATCGAAAAAGAATACCTGCAGCAGAGTGACCATTTTCTTTATTAATAGAAATAGTTGTATCCAGAATAAAATCTTTATAGCGGTATATATTATTAAGACTCCAAACAAACAGATCCTTTTTTTTTGCTGTTAAAATAAGTCTATTATCTTTAAGCTCTGCTTTCAAAGACTCATCTTCTTCCAGTTCAAATCTATTTTGACTATCTGTTTCAAATTTATAGTTCCAGAATTCATTTATAATGGAATTTTTTTCTTTTATAATTGTTTTTTTTCTTTTTGAGAATAACCACATAAATCCGAATGTATCATATGAATTATTATTCCTCAACAGTTGATTATAAACTAATTATAGGATAACTTACTTCTATAATATGCCGGCGTGGCGAAATTGGTAGACGCAGTAGATTCAAAATCTACCGCCCGCAAGGGTGTATCGGTTCAACTCCGATCGCCGGTAATATTTTTCCAATTTTCTTACCTTTATATAAATTTACAGTAAAAGTTAGAATTGTATTGCTTAATCTATTTACTAAGGTTTACTTCATTCAAATTTTAGACTATATTATATGTATAAAAACTATACGTTTTAACAGGATTAAAATATATGAGAATAACAACAAAAGGAAGATACGCAGTTCGTGCAATTGTACAGCTTGCAATGCAGGGAACTGAAAAGCCAGTATCTATACGAAAAATATCAGAACTGGAAAATATATCTGCAGAATTTTTAGAACAAATATTCTTTAAGTTAAGAAAAGGCGGTGTTATCAATTCCGTAAGAGGACCAGGTGGTGGTTTTAAACTTAATAAAGAAGCTAAAGAGATAACAATTGCAGAAATTTTTGATGCAGTTGGAGAGGGTCTGTTACTATCCCCATGCGTTGAAGATTCACCTAAAACATGTGAACGATTCAGCGAATGTATTGTAAATCAGCTTTGGAACAACTCTTACCTTCATTTTAGAGGCTATTTTGAAAAAACAACATTAGAAGATGTACTAAAAGGTAATTTTAAAAAATCTCTTGATATGCGCTAACTCAGTCTTTGTCTAATTTCCCATCTTTAATGTGTAAATCCATCTGAGCAAAGGGTATTTCGATGCCTTTTGCTTTGAACATTCTCCAAATTTCCATATTTGTCCAATGATGGGCATCAAACTTATCAGAAACATCCTTAATCCATGTAAAAATGGCAATATCAATACTGGATGCTCCAAATTCTTTAACACGAATATTATTCTCTTTTGTAGAATCAAGAAATGGATTTCTGGAAACAAGTTCCTCTAGTATAGTAAGGACATAATCGAGATCAGTATTATAAGAAACACCAATATTATTCCTTATTACAATACTTCGATCACTGTAAGAGTAATTATGTACAGGATCTGAAACAAGATGTGCATTAGGCACTATAATTGTTTCATTTGTAAGAGTATTTATTACAGTAGATAAAATTCTTACCTGAATAACAGTTCCTTCATAATTATAAACAAATATCCTGTCACCCTCTTTAATGGGTCGACTAAGAATAATAATAATTCCTGCAAATAAATTTGCTACAACAGTCTGCAGTCCAAAACCAATACCAATACCAAGAACACCAAATATTACTGTAATGGAAGAAAGATTTACACCAATAATAGAAAGACCTATTAGAAATACAATTATCATAACTCCATATCGCAAGAGGCTGATAAAAGAAAATTGTCTGGCATCATCCAGACCCATTCTTTCCATAAGATTTTTACTAACAAACCCTTTACTGGCCTTTCCAGTCCAGGATGCTAAATAAAAAACAGGAATTATCAAAATTAATGTTAGAAATGATATTTTCGTATTTCCTGATTGAATAATAGGTTGATTAAGAATATCAGTAATCATTCTAAGATATTCATATATTTTAGCACCAAATAGTCTTCCAGTTAAAATAAAAACCGATATTACAAAACCAAATCTCAATATTCGTTTAACCCAGAGCTTAATACCTCTAACTAACTCCTCTTTAAAACTGCTTTTATCCAGAAGTCGTTTTATTCCCATATTTAAAAGGCGGTAAATTATAAAAATGAAAACAAGAGGAAGCAGAAGTTTCAGAAACAACTCTAATAATGTAAAAGGAAACTCCACAACACCTATTTTCAATGAATTCATTAATATTTTTTTTAAAACTTCAGAATAATCCATAGAAAGAATCTATCATATTTAATATTAACCCTCAACTATTTTTAGAAAACAGTTAAATATGCTTTTTTTTACTTGACCCATAGAGACAGAAGGTTAAAATTAAAGTATGAGTAAATTAATAGAAGTAGAAATCGAAAATAAGTCATACATAAAATTACTTGATCTTGAACAGCAGAGCACAAACAAGTTAAAACTAACAACTCTTAAAGATAACCAAACTGCTGTTATTATAAAAGTTTTTCTAAATAAATCAGATACACGAATTCCCATAAAAGAATTCACTATTAGAAATTTAAACCCAAAAATATCAGGTTTACCCAGATTTGAACTTTTCAGCTCATATAATAATAAAGTACTAAATCTTGAGCTAAAAGTTGATGGAAGAAAGGGTGAAAATGCAGAAATTAAATTAGCTAAATATTTTAGAAATAAATTTCTACCCTTATATATTCTATTAGGCCTGCTTGCAATCTTCCTTCTTTTTTCCGGAGGAAAATGGTTAATAAGAAGTTTTGCAGAAAACACAAATAATATACAAACCCCTGCCATTACAGAGCAGCAACCGAGTAATGAAAAAGAAATAGTAGAAAAAAATATATCTACCCCGGAAATTACAAAGATCGAACCTGAGCCTACGCTATCAAAAAAAACAGAGACTGCAAAAGAACCTATTGCTGAGCCTGTAAATTCTATATTTATAGCTTATTTCACACCTAACAACACTGGAATACAGGAAGAAGCTGCTCAAAAGTTAAAAAATATCGCGAAGGATTTACAGGAGATGCCAAAGGCAATAGTAGAAATATCCGGATACTGTGCCAATACAGGAACAGAGGAAGGAAGAGAACGTTTATCCAAAGAACGGGCATATAATGTATTGGCTTATATAAAAAATGAAGGATGGGTACCTGAAACAGAACCTATTGTTAGATGGTATGGTGGATTACGGCCAGTTACATCGAAAGAAGAGGAGATTTATAAGAATCGAAGAGTCGAAATATCAATTGTTTCGCAGTGATATAGACTCATGCCCTGCGTCTCCAGATCTTATAATTCAACAGGATATAAATATTCTTTGCCATTAGAATCATTAAAAATCACTTCTGTATCTGTAATTTTCTTAATAT
>JAOZPU010000220.1:0-2242 GCA_029932585.1 Spirochaetia bacterium
TTTTCCAGGAACAAGACATTTCGAAACACTGATAGTTTTCAAAAAATCTGTAAAAGATAAAAAGGAACAATTATGAAAAAGATAGTAGTACTTGGAAGTATGAATATGGATTTGACAATTCTAGCAGATCCATTCCCTAAAAAAGGTGAAACAGTTACAGGTAGTGATTATGCACAAATACCCGGAGGAAAAGGTGCTAACCAGGCTGTTGCAACTGGAAGAATGGGAGCAGATGTGTCATTTATCAGTGCTTGTGGAAATGACTCATTTGGAGATACTTTAATTAAAGAACTTAAACTTAGTAATGTTAAAACACAAAATATACTTCGAAAAGAAGCTCATACAGGTATAGCTTTAATAGTTAGAGAATCTGATGGTGATAATAGAATTATTATTGCATCAGGAGCAAATCATCTGATCTTACCAGATGATCTTGAAAATATAAAAAAGGACATTGAAAATGCAGATTTTCTTCTTCTTCAGCTGGAAATACCAATGGAAACAGTGGAATATGCAGCAGCAGTAGCTAAAAACTCCAATACAATTGTTATATTGGATCCTGCACCAGCAGTAAAATTATCTGATAAATTACTATCTAATATAGACTTTCTTTTACCAAACGAACATGAACTGGATCTGATTTTAGAAAATATAACAGGTACTCTTGAAGAAAAAGCTAAAATTCTTAACCACAAAGGTGTTGGAACTCTAATTCTTACAGAAGGGGATAAGGGAGTAACCATTATTTCAAAATCCGGCAAAACAAAAATCAATGCCCCAATAATGGATGCAGTAGATACTACTGCTGCCGGAGATACCTTTGCCGGGGCTTTCGTCTATGGTTTGGCAAATGATTGGGAAGTTACAAAGGCAGCAGAGTTTGCTGTTAAGGCAGCGTCTCTTTCTGTTACAAAAATAGGTGCTCAGTCCTCTATACCCTGGCTAAAAGAAGTTGCATTATTGGAGATTAAATAATGGCTGAACATCATGAAATATATGAACAGAACGCAGATATCTATGACAACCTTGTTTCCCATGAAGACTTTTCAGGGAACTTATTAATCGAAATAAAAAGACTGGTGTCTTTATCTAATATCGATGTTGTTGAAATGGGAGCAGGCACAGGTAGAATAACCGGACTTATTGCACCGGAAGTAAAATCAGTAAAAGCCTTTGATATTTCTCAGCATATGCTTGATTTTGCAAAAATAAAACTGGATAAACTAAATCTAAATAACTGGGAATTTAGTGCCGCCGACAATAGAGAGATCCCACTACCAAATACTTGTGCCTATCTTGTTATTTCAGGATGGAGTATTGGCTATTTTGCTTCCTGGAAAAATAAGGAATGGAAAAAAGATACAAAAAAAGCAGTAGCTGAAATGGAACGAATGCTAACACCTGGTGGAACAGCAATTATAATTGAAACACTGGGGACAGGACATAAACAACCAGTTGAACCTACACAGGAACTTTATGATTACTATTCATATCTGGAAAAAGAACTTGGATTTACCCGGTCATGGATTAGAACAGATTATAAATTTAATTCTGTAGATGATGCAGAAAAAACAGTAAGAGCATTTTTTGGCGATGAATTAGGTGATTATATGAAGAATAACAACACTGCAATTCTTCCAGAGTGTACAGGGCTATGGACTAAAACTATCTAAATTCTAATAAAATCCTTAATCTACTGGCCATATAAAGCCACAAAATCTTTTGGCTCTAATACTTGTAATTCTGAAAAAGTGTAATCTTTTATATTTCTGGTAAGAATTAAGTCACATTGATTTTTTAATGCACAATAATTTTGAACACCATCTTCAAAATCCATAAATTTTGATTCTATGGCAGTTAGAATAGAGTCATGATCTACTGTAATTACTGAAATATATTTTAAAATTGTTTTTATGAAATCTCTTGCTTTCTCATTTGAACTTATCTTTCGTAATACATAATAGATATTCGTTATACTATTAGAAGAAACTACACCCAAAGCATACCCATTTTCAATTAATGCCAGAGCTGTTTTACTTTGCTCAACAAAAGGCATTCTGCCTGTAGCAACATCAAGAATGACATCTGAATCAATAAATACTTTTTTTATCACAGGTATTTATCCAGTAAAGCTATTTCAAGAATATCATTATACGACTCTCCATTATATTCTTCACTAAACATTCCTGTAATGCTATTTGTCAGGATAGCTTCTAAGTTTAATTCCTTATTTCTAATATTT
>JAOZPU010000220.1:2342-4098 GCA_029932585.1 Spirochaetia bacterium
TAATATTTAATCATGGGAATCAAGTAAATCCCATAAATCAGGGTTCAAACATTTAGTAAGATTGCATAGGTTTATCTGAAACAGTGGCAACTAACCGTTTTGATATCTCCACTGCTTCATTCTTCAACTCTTCTACATCTATTGTAAGCAGCTTACCATTTTCAACAACAAGTTCACCATCAACAATAACAGAATGAATATTTCTATTGTTCAGAGAATAAAGAATATCTGCAAAAATATTGTATCCAGGCATCATATTTGGTGTTGAAGGATCAATTAGAACAAGATCAGCAAGAGCCCCCTCTTTTATCTCTCCGTAATCTTTAAGCCCTATAACCTCCCCTGAATTAAGAAGAGGTAAAATATCTGAAATTTTCCCCGTTTCAGAATTACGGGTTGAACATTTTGCTAACAAGGCAGCATCTCTGGCCGTTTCAAAAATATTTACTGTATTGTTTGAAGCAAGACCATCACTCCCATAAGCTACTTTTACACCTGCCTTAAGTGCTCTTGGTAACAAATCGTTAACATCTCCAAACTTCATATAAGTCTTTGCACAGTGGGCAATACCAGCACCCCTTTTCTTTATTAACTTAAGATCATCATCTGTGGCCCAGTATGCATGAGCAAGAATGGTCCCCTTCCTGAGAACTCCTGTTCTATCCAGAACCTGGACTGGAGTCATCCCTGTTTTCTTTAAAGATTGTACTACCTGGTCCTCTGTTTCTGAAACATGAATATGCATAGGAAGTTTTAGTTTATCTGATTCTGCAGCAACTCGGATTAAAAAATCCTCAGGACAGATATAAGGAGAATGTGGTGCCAAAGAGATAGATATTCTTGAATTTTTTCCAATATGTTTTTTTGTAAAATCCATAGCTGTTTCAAACTGTTTTTCACTATCAGGACCTGTACCAAATACAGCCCATGAAAGATTTGCACGCATACCGGACTTAACATAGGCATCAAAAGCCCTGTCCATTGCAAAATAGTGATCTGCAACAGCTGTGACACCTGAAAGAAGCATCTCTGCAGCGCCGATCAATGTGCCAGTATAGACATCATCCGGTACCAGCCCCTGTTCGTATATCCACACATATTTGTTAAACCAGTCATCCACACTAACATCTTCTGCAACACCTCTTAAAAGAGTCATAGCTGTATGAGCATGAGCATTTATAAGACCGGGAATTATATATTTACCTGTGCCGTCAATTATTTTTTCGTTCGCAATATCTGAAACAGATGACGAAACTACACCTGACGTAGATATCTTACTTATTCTACCTTCCACAATTGTAAGATCCATATTTTTTTGAATGGACTGGTTTTGAAAAGAAAGTATCGAAATATTTTTTATTATCATATGAATTTTTTATCCAGGTTCTTTATAGACTCCAGCATAAATCCAACAAATTTCGGCGTATCGACCTTTAGAGCCACATCCACATTTGGTTTTCGGTCTGTTGCACCATAAATATCAACAAGAGTAGCTCCCCTTGATAAGTCACTTAAAGTATCTACTACAACATTCAAAAATTTAGTACCTACCACAGAGGGATCAATAACAGCAGCAACAGCTAAAGCATCATGGATTGGAGCCCCATTAAGTCCAAAAATCTTTTTATTTGCATTAGCAAAAAACTTTAATAGAGGACCAACTTTAGATGAGATAACACCATTGTCTGCAATAATACCATCTATCTCTTCGAATGACATAAGTGCTTTATTGGTTACATCCAGACCTACCATTGTT
>JAOZPU010000221.1:0-1651 GCA_029932585.1 Spirochaetia bacterium
TTTTCATTACTCTCTCCTTAAAATTATGTAAATATTAGCAATAGATAACCATGAATTTTGAAATAAATCAAGTCAAAATATAGTGATCAACTAAATATATGCTAAATTATATGCAATATATATAATTTTTCTATTTTTCAAACGTGGTTATAAAAAAAAATTGAAATGGTTGAAAATAAATTTAAATCCCATTGGACTTTTTTATATGATTTTAGTATTTTCCTTTTACTGTTATCTCGATAAGCTCATTCTTCGCACTCGATAACCAGAGGATTGCTCCTCTAGTGATTGCGAAACAATTGTACTTGTGCTGAGCTTGTTGAAGTATTGAGGGGAGCAATCTGCTAACTAATATAAAGGAGAACTAAGTGGTTTCGAATAAACAGGTGCTTGATGCACTGAGTGTAATAATTGATCCTGATTTTAAAAAAGATATTGTAAGTCTGGGATTTATAAAAAATATCAAAATTGATAATGATTCTGTAAGTCTGGATATAGAATTAACTACACCAGCATGCCCAATTAAGAATGAGTTTCAAAAAAGCGCAGAAGAAATAATTTCAGGGTTAGATGGTGTTAACAATGTAAAAGTTAATATGACAGCCAGAGAAGTCAAAAAGTCTGAAAAAAATAAGGATGGGCTTTCAAAAGTAAGAAACCTTATTGCTGTATCTTCCAGTAAGGGTGGAGTTGGAAAATCTACTGTAGCTGCTAATATTGCCAGGGAATTATCATCGAGAGGGTTTAAAACGGGGCTTTTGGATGCAGATATTTTTGGCCCTTCTATTCCTACTTTGTTTAATTTGCACAATGTAGATATTCAGGCTGATAAAGATAAAAATATGATTCCTGTAGATTTGAACGGACTGAAGATTATGTCTTTTGGCTTTTTCCTTGGAGATAGTCCTGCAATATTAAGAGGACCAATTGTTTCCGGATATATACAGCAGCTTTTAACAGGTGTTGCCTGGGGTGAACTGGACTATCTTATTATTGATATGCCCCCTGGAACAGGAGATATACAACTTACAATGACACAAACAGTACAGCTGTCCGGTGCAGTTATAGTTACAACAAGAGAAGCATTATCTCTGGTTGATGTTGCTAAAGGTATTGAGATGTTTGAAACTGTAAAGGTTCCTATGCTGGGTGTTGTTGAGAATATGTCGCATTTTATTTGTGATAACTGCAATAAAAAACATTATCTTTTTGGAAGTGACAGAGAAAATATTATAACAGAAAAATATGGTCTTGAAACACTTATGGAGTTGCCTATTAAGAAGGGAATTACCAATCATTTGGATAAACCATATTCTGACCCGGATATAAAGGAACTTGTAGATAAGGTTGCAAGGGCAATTGGAAAAATGTCATTTGCACCTAATACAACTCCCGAGTATGAATTTGATGATGAGAAATTAAGTTTTACCTGGCCTGATGGAACAAGATCACAGGTTAAAAATCTGGATCTTCGTGCTGACTGCGGCTGTGCCGTTTGTGTAGATGAGTATTCCGGGGAAAAACTACTTAAAGTGGAAGATCTTCCTAAAGATATTAAACCAACAGAAATTACTCCCCTTGGGAACTATGCATTAAAAATTACCTGGAGTGATGGACATTCCTCAGGTATTTACCCCTATAAGCAGATTCG